>JAADIC010000349.1 GCA_013151535.1 Alphaproteobacteria bacterium
GAACCTCGGCTGGGTCTGCACTCTGCAAAATCTTGCCCTCACCCTTGATGCGCAACAGGTTCAGCCCCGGCCAGTCGGGATTTCGCGCCAGAAAAGCGGTGTATTCCTGAAAGTCGCCCTCGCCTTCGCGCAGGCGCATCCAGGTGATTATCTCCCGCGCCACCGGGTCACTGACCCGCCCTGCCAGTGCGGCGGCAACCTCCCAGTTACCCTCCTCGGCCTGCGTGATCGCGGCCGCCAAAAACGCGCCATTTTCTTCTTCGGATTGGGCATGCGCGCTGAGTGTGCCTGCAAGCACAAACACCATTGCCGCCAAAAGACTGTGCAACTTGTTTAACAATATGGATT
This sequence comes from Alphaproteobacteria bacterium, assembly GCA_013151535.1. Classification (GTDB taxonomy): domain Bacteria; phylum Pseudomonadota; class Alphaproteobacteria; order Rhodobacterales; family Rhodobacteraceae; genus UBA5972. The sequence goes on from JAADIC010000349.1 coordinate 349, forward strand.
CCAGTTTACCTGCGCGACTGATTTTTTTATCTGCTCATACGACATTTTCGCCAGAATTCAAAGCCACCCGCGCAAATGTGAACATTGGCCATACCCCTTGGTTTGAAACCCTGCTATTGGGGGCAAATTCATGCAGATAACCAAGAAAGGAGCGTGTCATGTTTACGGGATCAATGCCAGCACTGGTAACCCCATTTCTGAACGGCGAATTGGATACCGATGCGCTGAAACACTTGGTGGAATGGCATATCGAGCAAGGCAGCAATGGCCTCGTGCCTGTTGGCACCACCGGCGAAAGCCCGACCCTCAGCCATGCTGAGCATGAAATGGTGGTGGAAATCGTGGTGAACACCGCCGCTGGCCGCGTGCCGGTGATTGCCGGGGCTGGCTCAAACAACACCACCGAATCGGTCTCCTTGGTCGAGCACGCCAAATCCGTCGGCGCCGACGCCGCCCTTGTGGTCACGCCCTATTACAACAAGCCGACCCAGCGCGGGTTGATCGCGCATTTTGAGGCCGTGAACGACTGCGGCCTGCCGATCATCATTTACAACATTCCGGGCCGTTCCATCGTCGATATGACACCCGAAACCATGGGCGAGTTGGCCAAGCTCGACAACATCATCGGCGTCAAGGATGCCACCGGCGATGTGGTGCGCGTCAGCCATCAACGCGCCACCTGCGGCGATGATTTCTGCCAATTGTCCGGCGAAGATGCCAGCGCCCTTGGCTTCAACGTCCATGGCGGCGTTGGCTGCATTTCGGTCACCGCCAACGTGGCCCCGAAACTCTGCGCCGAATTTCAGGCGGCAACGCTGGCTGGCAACTGGAAACTGGCACTTGAATTGCAAGACCGCCTGATGCCGCTGCACACCGCGATTTTCGTCGAACCGGGTCTGGTTGGCGCAAAATACGCCCTGTCGGTTCTGGGCCTGTGCTCGCCCGACGTGCGCTCACCGCTGACGGACCTGTTGCCGGAAACCAAAGCGCAGATCAAGGATGCAATGCGGTCCGTCGGTATTCTGAACTAGGACTGGATGCGGGTTATGGCCGCCAAAAAGAAAACCAACCCAAATTTCAAAGTCGTCGCGGATAACCGCAAGGCGCGGTATCACTTTGCCATCGAGGACGACGTGGAATGTGGCATTGTGCTGGAAGGGTCCGAGGTCAAATCCCTGCGCGAGGGCCATGCCAATATTGCCGAAAGTTATGCTACGATCGAGGATGGCGAACTTTGGCTGGTGAACGCCTATTTCCCGGCCTATCAACAGGCCAGATCCTTCCCGCATGAAGAACGCCGCCGCCGCAAGCTGCTGGTCAGCAAACGCCAGATCGCCAATATGCACAAGAATATTGGCCGCGAGGGGATGACCCTGGTGCCGCTCAAGCTCTATTTCAACGAAAAAGGCCGGGCCAAAGTGAAAATCGGCATCGCCAAGGGCAAAAACGTATCCGACAAACGCCAGACCGAAAAGAAACGCGATTGGCAGCGCCAGAAATCCCGCCTGATGCGGGATCGGGGCTGACATGACGCTGGCCGCCATCTTCATCGGCATCCTCTGTGGCAACCTTGGGGCCGTCATCGTCAAGTCGTTCAACATCGGCCTGTTCTGGAACTCGGTCACCGGCATCATCGGCGCATTGGCGATCACATGGGGCCAAGACTGGCTGGGCATCGACCTGTTCGCGCACTGGTCTTACGACATGCTGGCGGCAAGTGCCGCGGCTGTGGGCGTAATGTTGCTGACAGGCGGCGCGGTGGCGTTTCGCTATCGGGGGTGAGTGGACGTATTTTGAAAAAATGCCAGCCCCCGACCGGGTGGGGGCATGGCGCTGAAATCAAAGCAGAATGCGACACCATAGATCGGCACGCCATCCACTTAAAGTACACCGTTGCAAAAGCCCCCGCCATGGGGCGGTCGGGGGCTGGCATTTTTTCAAAATGCGGGGCGAAACATTTTCAAATGGTCCCCAACCAATTCCTCACTGTCACTTGCATCAAACCGCCCGCGGGGATAGGTCAGTCTCGGCCATAACTCACAGGGACCAAACCATGCCCCATAGCGACCCGAAAACCCTCGTTTCCACCGACTGGCTGGCCCGGCATTTCAACGATCCCGATCTGCGCATCATCGACGCTTCGTGGTATCTGCCCGCCGCCAATCGTAACCCCAAGGCGGAATATGACGCCGCCCATATCCCGAACGCGCGGTTCTTTGATATTGATGAAATCGCCGACGCAAAATCCGACCTGCCCCACATGGCCCCGCCACCGGAAAAGTTCATTTCCCGCATGCGCGCCAAGGGGATTGGCGATGGTCATCAGGTGGTGGTCTATGACGGCGCTGGCATCATTTCGGCGGCGCGGGTCTGGTGGCTGTTCCACCTGATGGACAAAACCGACACCGCCGTTCTGGATGGCGGTCTGCCCAAATGGCTGGCCGAGGGTCGCGAGGTCGAGGACATGCCGCCGATCGAGCGTGACCGCCACATGACCGTGCAGCGTAACGCCCAACTGGTGCGCAATGTCACCCAAGTCGCCGCCGCCGCCAAACTGAAAGATGCGCAGATTTTGGACGCCCGTTCCGAGGCGCGCTTCAAGGGGCAGGCACCCGAACCGCGCGAGGGCCTGCGTTCGGGCCATATTCCAAATTCCAAAAACCTGCCGTTCCAAGAGCTGTTGAACAGCGACGGCACCATGAAATCCGTCGAGGGTTTGACCGACATCATGGCAGCCCGCGACATTGACATGAAAGCTCCGGTCATCACCACTTGCGGTTCCGGCGTCACGGCGGCGATCATCACGCTGGCGCTGGAACGCCTCGGCCACAAAAACCACTCGCTCTATGACGGCTCATGGGCCGAATGGGGCATGTATAACGATTTGAAAGTCGATCAGGGCTAGGGCCTGTGGACATTTACCACGTCGCTCTGGCGCGAGTCGAAATTTGTTGCCAGCGTGTGAAATTGAGCGCGGCTATCATCCGATAGGAAACGAAATTTCGCGCGGTGGCGGCAAATTTCGCTACGTCCCGAAGGGATTTCACCAAAATCCACCATTGCTACGCAAATTTCGCTTGAAAGGGGTGACCCTATCGTCGCAAAATTGGCTGGCACTGGTGGATTTTGGATGGAAACCAGAGCGACGTGGTAAATGTCCACTGGCCCTAAAGGAATTCGCCATGCTGAACCACCTGCACGAGCAACCCAAAGACAAAATCCTGCAACTGATGCAGCTCTATAAAGACGACCCGCGCGACACCAAGATCGACCTTGGCGTCGGGGTTTACAAAGACGCCAGCGGTAAAACCCCGATCATGCGGGCGATCAAGGCGGCGGAAAAGCAGCTTTGGAACGAGGAAACCACCAAATCCTATACCGGCCTTGCCGGTGATCCCGGCTATCAGGACGCGATGATTGGCCTTGTTCTGGGCGACGCGGTGCCGCGCGACCGTGTTGCCGCAGCGGCCACACCCGGTGGCACTGGCGCAATCCATATGGTGCTGGAAACCGTCAAAATGGCCAATCCCGACGCCACGGTCTGGCTGTCGACGCCCACATGGCCGAACCACCCGTCGATTCTGAAGCACCTCGGCATGAAAACCGCCGCTTACCGCTATTTCGACGAGGCAACACTGGCCGTTGATTTCACCGGTATGATGGAGGATCTCGGCGCGCTGAAATCCGGCGATGTGGTGCTGCTGCACGGCTGCTGCCATAACCCGACCGGCGCGAACCTGAACCTGACCGAATGGGCACAGGTGGCCGATCTGCTGCAGGAAAAGGGCGCAATCCCGTTTGTTGATATCGCCTATCAGGGCTTTGGTGACGGGCTGGAACAAGACGCCGCTGGCGTGCGCCTGCTGGCTGGGCGGTTCGACGAAATGATGATCGCCGCCTCTTGCTCCAAAAACTTCGGCATCTACCGCGAACGCACGGGCATTGTTATGGCCATCGCGCCCGACACCGCCACCCGCGACATTACCCAAGGCAATCTGGCCCATCTCAACCGCCAGAATTTCAGCTTTCCACCCGATCACGGCGCACGGCTTGTCACCATGATCCTGAACGATCCTGCGCTGAAGGCCGACTGGATGGCCGAACTGGAAGAGGTTCGCCTTGGCATGCTTGCCCTGCGCCAACAACTGGCGGACGAGCTGCAACGCCTGTCAGGCTCTGACCGTTTCGGCTTTGTCGCCCAACACCGCGGCATGTTCTCGCGCCTTGGCGCGACACCCGAACAGGTGCTGGAACTGCGCGAAAAGCACGGCATTTACATGGTCGGCGACAGCCGCGTGAATATCGCCGGGCTGAACAAGGATAGTATTCCAATTCTGGCGGCAGCTCTGCTTGATGTAGGCGTCTAAGACCACTTGCAAGTCATTCAAATTGCTCCTATCAGGCGCGGGTTCCCGCCTGCGCGGGGATAAAGTGTCCGCGACCTTTTCAAAACGGAGAATACCATGTCCCGCACCCTTCTGCCTGGCGTCATCGCCATGGCCCTCATCGTCGTTGCCAGCAACATTCTGGTCCAGTTCCTTTATGGCAACTGGCTGACCTACGGCGCCTTTACCTATCCTTTTGCCTTCCTCGTCACCGATGTGATGAACCGGGTTTACGGCGCATCCGCCGCCCGCCGCGTGGTACTAGTAGGCTTTGTCGTCGGACTGGCCAGCTCGGTTATCGGCACCCAGATCATGGGCGAGTTCGGCCCGCTGGTCACATGGCGCATCGCCATCGGCTCGGGCATCGCGTTTCTAAGCGCGCAACTGATCGACATTCTGGTGTTCAACCGCCTGCGCGCAGGCAAATGGTGGCGCGCGCCGCTGGCCTCGACCATCATCGGCTCAACCGTCGACACAGCCCTTTTCTTTACCATCGCCTTTTCGGTTGGCCTGATCTGGCTCGAACCCGGCAATGATGTGTCCTGGGCAAACGAGGCGCTGCCACTGCTCGGCCAAGGCCCGGTTTCACCCTTGTGGATGTCCCTCGCCATCGCCGATTTCGGTGTCAAATTGTCGATCTCGCTGATCGCTTTGGTGCCGTTCCGCTTGGCTGTCACACGCTTAATGGCGCGGCCCACATAAAAAACATTTGACTTATCCACAGCATCTGGCACGATTACCCCTAACGGCAACAAGCGAAAGGAGGTGATCCAGTGTCTAAAGAGATGTTGGAGAATATGGTCAGGTCAATGCGGGTTGGTTCCAGTTAGGGATACCGTGATGGAAACGATCGCATGAAAATCTGATCGACCTCCATAACTCTAGAAAATACCGGAAAGGGCTGCGCCGATTGCGTGGCCCTTTTCAATGGGTTCTTGCCCGCATAGAAACAACACATGATCCGCGTTAATGAACATATCACCCTTGAGGATTGGGAGCTGAGCGAAAGCTTCGTGCGCTCCTCCGGCCCCGGTGGGCAGAATGTGAACAAGGTATCGACAGCCGTGGAGTTGCGGTTCGAGGCGGCGCGCTCACCCGCGCTGACGCCAGCAATCAAGGCCCGCCTGAAACGCATTGCCGGGCGGAAATGGACCAAGGAAGGCGCGTTGATCGTCACGGCTGAAAAATTCCGCACCCAACCGCTTAACCGCGAACTGGCCGAAAAAAAGCTGATCAAAATGATCCGCGCCGCCCTTGTGGTGCCCAAACGGCGGGTCAAAACCCGCCCGACGCTGGCGTCAAAACGCCGTCGGCTCGAGGCGAAATCCCATCGCGCCGGGATCAAGGCGGGGCGCGGCAAAGTTGATAAAGACGACTAATATGCGCCCTGCGCGGGGATATTTGGGAACAGAAGCATTATGAATGAAATTTCAGAGCTGATGGCACGGCGCGAACGCCTTTTGGGGCCGAATGTAGCGACGTTTTATGACGAGCCGGTGCATATCGTGCGCGGCGAAGGCGTGTGGCTTTGGGATGCCAACGAGCGCAAGTATCTGGATTGTTACAACAACGTGCCGCATGTCGGCCATTGCCACCCCAAAGTGGTCGAAGCGATTGCGCGTCAGGCCGCAACGCTCAACACCCACACACGCTATCTGCATGAAGGAATTCTTGATTATGTCGAGGCGCTGACCGCCAAATTCGCCGATCATCTGACCTCGGCCATCATGGTCTGTTCAGGCTCTGAAGCCAACGATATAGCGCTTCGCATGGCGCAAGC
>JAADIC010000327.1 GCA_013151535.1 Alphaproteobacteria bacterium
TTGAACCGCTGCCCAAGGATCACCCCTATTGGGCGCATGCAAACGTGACGGTCACGCCCCATATCGCCTCGGAAACCCGGGCCGAGACCGCATCCGACAGCATCGCTGAAAACATCCGGCGGGGTGAGGCGGGTGAACCGTTTTTATATCTGGTGGATCGCAAACAGGGCTATTGAGCTAGCGCAATATCGGTGGAACGTCGGGATCCATCCCCGGCCCTTTGCCCGGCACATCTTCGCGCCGCGCGTCCATCTGCGGTAGATCAAAGCGCAGGCCAACCCGTTCAAACGATGCAATTTCAGGCGCATCCAGCGCGAAAAACCCCACGTCAAAACGCCCGGCAAGATCGGCAAACCGAACCACGTCGCCAATCGCCTGTTGCAAAGCGCCTTCGGCCTCGGGGATCGCCCCGACAAAGGCCAGCATGTTGCCAGCGGTGCCATCCTGAAACTGTAAACCAAGCAGATAGGCCTGCTTTGCCAAGCCCGTTGCCGTGGCCAACTTGCGATCTATCGCCGCGATGAAATCCGCCGCAAGATCACGAGGGGCCTGAAAATTTTGCACCATTTGTACGGTTTCAACCAAATCCTGATCCAGCATCCCGGTCAGCCAATCAACCCCATTGGCAGGGATCAGAATGCTTGACGGCGCGACCGTCAGGTTAACCCCCAAACCGAGCTGCGCAGGGCCATCTGCACCCAGCATTTCAACGATCTTGCGCCCGGACATGGCGGCAAAGGGTGCTGTGCCTTGCGCAAATTCCGCCAGTCGCGCTTCGCTGTCAAAAACCAGCATATAGGCGCTGTCCTCAACCGGAAAAACCTGCGGGTTGATCGTCGGGCCCTCGGGTTCACTCTCCAACAGCACAAACAGTTCGACCTCGACCAAACGTTGATAAAACCGCAGCCGCGCACTGTCATTATCGGTATCTTGCGCCATCTCATCATGGGCCTGATCCAGCGGGGTCATGTCCTGCATCTCGTCATCCAATCAATTCCTGCTTTGGCGCGAATACCAGTGTGCACCCTCGCGACGCGGCGCTCAACCCATAGCTATTCCAGTTCACATTGAAACTGTTGCATCGCAGTTCGCGTTTGAGCGAAGCGAAAGGCAGCGAAATGCGATGCAACTTGAACTGGAATAGCTATCAATCGACTTGACGGATATTGTTATTTCGATAATATTAGTAATATGAAAATGATTCGCCCTACAAGCACTCCCCTCGTCGAGGCCGCCCACGCCTTTGCCGCCCTCGGGTCCGAGCAACGGCTTGCGGTTCTGCGCATCCTTGTGCGCACTGGCCCAAATGGGCTGAGCATTGGCGAACTTGGCGTCAAAACCGGCATCACCGGGGCCACCCTGACCCATCATGTGCGCTTTCTGGCCCAGGCCGGTCTGGTTCAGCAAACCAAACGCGGCCGCTCGATCATCTGCGCGGCTGTTGCCTTTGACATGGTCGAAAGACTGGCCGCGTTCTTGCTATTGGAATGCTGCGTCGATGCAACCGAAACCCGATCCGAATGAGCGATTTCACCACCAGCCCGAACCCCCTGCCCGCCCTGTGGAAACGGCTCGACAAAGCCTGGCTGACCACCGGCCTGATCCTGCTGACGGTGCTGATCTTGGTTCCGTCCGAGCTGATCCCGACCCTGAAATTCGCGCTCAGCGCCTTCGGTCAAACCGCCATTTTCATCAGCTTCGCGGTACTGGCGATTGGTTATCTGAAAGCCAGCGGTGCCGAATCCACCCTTGCGCGGGCCTTTGAGGGCCGCGAGACCAGGATGATCCTGATGGCCGCCCTGTTTGGCGGCATTTCACCGTTTTGTTCCTGCGAAGTCATCCCCTTCATCGCCGCCCTTCTGGCCATGGGCGCGCCCCTATCTGCCGTCATGGCGTTCTGGCTGGCCTCGCCCTTGATGGACCCCGCCATGTTCCTGATAACCTTGGGCAATCTGGGCTTTGACTTTGCCATCGCCAAAACAATCGGCGCGGTCGGGCTTGGCCTGTTTGGTGGTTTCAGCGTCAAAGCGCTGGGGTTTACCGGCCTGTTTAACGACCCGCTCAAAGCCACCACAATCAGCACCTGCGGCTGCGGTGGTGACCCCTTCTCGGGCAAACCGGTCTGGAAATTCTGGCGCGAAAGCGAGCGCATCGCCATCTTCAAACGCGAGAGCATCGCCAACGCCCTGTTCCTGTCAAAATGGCTGTTCATGGCCTATGTGTTCGAGGCTTTGATGGTGCGTTTCGTGCCCGCAAGCTGGATCGCAAACGCCCTTGGCGGCGAGGGTTTCCAGCCAATCCTGTTCGGGGCCTTGCTTGGCGCGCCCGCCTATCTGAACGGCTACGCCGCCGTTCCGCTGATATCTGGCCTGTTGGAACAAGGCATGAGCCAGGGCGCCGCCATGTCATTCGTCATCGCCGGTGGCGTCTCCAGCATCCCCGCCGCAATCGCGGTCTGGGCGCTGGTCAAACCGCGGATATTCTTTACTTATCTTGGTTTTGCCTTCGTCGGCTCACTGATCGCGGGATCGCTTTGGGCGGTGTTCACCAGCCTTTAACTCAAGAAATTCACCACCAGCGTCACTGCCAGCAGGATTGCGATCCACAGCACCATGGACCCCGTCGGCCAAACCCGCGCCATGCGCCCCTCGGGGCCATGGCTGCGGTAAAGCTGGCGGATGGTACCGCTGAGCACGCTGTTGATCCCGGCGGCGCAGGTGGTCCAAAGCACTGAAACCCCGCGCGACGCCATCACCAAAATCGACGGCGTGAACTTGCGATAGACCCAATCCGTATCCAGATTAATCGCACGGATTTCTGGCGGGTGTATCCCCATCCGCATCAAAACCGCGAATGCCAGCAAGGCGAACATCAGCAATTGCAACGAGGCGATCACATGGTTGACGGTATAAGGAACATATTCAACCGGGTACGGCAGCAGCGCGTAAAGCGGCGCGGGATATACGCCGATATAGATGCTCAGTGCAGCCGTGAAGCCCATGGCCAGTTGCATATGCAAGGGCGCTTCTTTCGGGCGCAAGCCGCTGTCATGGGCAAAAAACGTGAAGAACGGGATCTTGATGCCGGAATGGGACAAAACGCCAGCCGAGGCAAACACCAGAACTGCCCAGATGAACGGATACTGGTTTTCCGCCACCTGATCCAGCACCAGCGATTTGGTGACAAAGCCGGAAAACAACGGAAAAGCCGAGATCGAGGCCGCCCCGACCAGACAGAAAATCGCCGTTCGCGGCATGGTTCGGTAGAGCCCGCCGAGCTCGGACGCCTTGGAGGTTCCGGTGCGAAACATCACCGCCCCGACCGACATGAACAACAAGGATTTATAAAGGATATGGGCAACTGCATGGGCCACCGCACCGTTGATCGCCATCTCGGAGCCAACCCCGATCCCCACCACCATAAAGCCAAGCTGGTTGTTCAGGGAATAGGCCAGAACCCGGCGCAAATCGTTCTCGATCTCGGCAAAGAAGATCGGGAACACGGTCATGATCGCGCCGATATAGATCAGGATTTCGGTGCCGGCATAGCCCCGCGCCAGCGCATAGATCGCGAGCTTAGTGGTGAATGTCGCCAGAACCACGGTGCCGGTGATCGTCGCCGCCGGATAGCTGTCTTGCAACCAGTTATGCAAAAGCGGAAACGCCGCCTTGATGCCGAAGGACAGGAAAATCAGCCATGTGCCCGCCGAAGTCAGCGTCATCAGGCCAAACTCGATCGAGCCGGTCTCGCGGTAAAACAGCGCCGTGCCGACCAGCAGGATCACACCCGAGCCAATCTGCACGATCAGATAGCGCATGCCGGTATGAAACGCGCCCTCGGTGCCACGCGCCCAGATCAAAAAGACCGAGGCCATGGCCGTGCCTTCCCAATAGATGAACAACGTAATCAGATCACCGGCAAACACCGCCCCGATGGCAGAACCCGCGTAAACCAGCGTCGCCATCTGCTGCACAGAATCGCGGATATGCCATGCGTAAAGATTACCCAGAAACGCCGCCAGCGTGAAGATCAGGCCAAACACCCGCGCCAGTTTATCAACCCGCATCAGCTCCAGCTCAAAACCAAAAAAGCCAACCTGCAACAGGTTGCCCGCAGGCAGGTTCCAGATTTGCCAGCCGGCAAACAGCGGCACGACAAGCAGAAATGCCCCGCGTATCGGCCCTTTGGGCAGGGCGAACATGGCGATGGCAGCAGCGAAAAACAGAAAGGCGGTTGGCATGGTGTCAAGCATCATAATCAACCTTGTCACACTGCTCCGCCGGATACTCTTCGCGGTCAACCGCCTTGTCGCCGTAATAATCCTCGGGCCGTTTAATCAGCACCCGCAAGGCCTTGGACAGCAGGATAAGGCCGGTGAACATGACGAAACCGTAAAAGCCAAAGAAACCGGGGATCGATTCAACCGCGAATGCGCCGTATTTCTTATAGGTGAAATCTGCCAGAAACAGGCCGATGCAGACCACCACAAGCGCCCAGAATATCTTGTTGGCCGAGCCGGGCCGGTCGACCCATGTCATCATGCGCCCCAAGAACGGCAGGTTTTCGTCACGGTTTTCCATGTTACCTTTCCACAATCGGCATCAAAAACGCCACCACGTCGCCCGCATAAAAGAACAGTACGATACAGCCAAAGGCCGTGGCGGCGGGGGGCATCCAGACCAGCGGCGGGCTTTCCTTGATTTGGGTGCCGATATCGGTGTCCGCTGGCAAAAAGAAGCCGCGCCCAACGATGGACAGCAAGTAGGCCACGTTCAACAGCGAGGACAGCATCAGAACCCCGATCATCACCCATTGCTGGGCATCAGCGGCGCCGACAATCAGCAACCATTTGCTCCAAGAGCCTCCAAGCGGCGGCAGGCCGATAATCGACAAAGCGCCGATCAGAAACGCCACATAAGTGAACGGCATCACCCGTCCCAGCCCGTTCATCTGGCTGATATTGGTCTTGTGCGTCGCCACATAGATCGAGCCTGCGGCCATGAACAACGTGATCTTGCCCAGCGCATGGGTGGCGATATGCAGGCCCCCGCCAAGTGCGCCCATCGAGGTCGCAAGCGCCATGCCAAGCGTGATGTAACTAAGCTGGCTGATGGTTGAATAAGCCAGCCGCGCCTTCAAATTGTCCTTGGTCAGCGCCACCACCGAGGCGGCAATCACCGAAAACGCCGCCAGCCACATCAGCCATTCCGACGCGCCGGTCGCGGCCAGAAAATCAATGCCAAAGATGTAAATCCCGACCTTGAGCATGGTAAACACCCCCGCCTTGACCACCGCCACCGCGTGCAGCAGGGCCGAAACCGGCGTCGGCGCAACCATGGCCGCAGGCAGCCAGCGGTGAAACGGCATCAGGGCCGCCTTGCCAATACCAAAGGCGTAAAGCCCCAGCAGCACCGCCACCATCGGCCCGGCGATCTTGCCCTCAAGGATGCCGCCCTTGGTGAAATCGAGCGTACCCGTGATGGTAAAGGTCCAGATTATCGCCACCAGTTGCAAGCCAATCGAAGTGCCGATCAGGATCGCCAGATAGGTCCGCGCGCCACGAATAGCCTCGGGCGTGCCTTTATGGGCGACCAGCGGATAGGTTGACATGGTCAGCGCTTCGTAAAACAGAAACAGGGTGAACATGTTGGAGGCAAACGTGATGCCCATGACGGCGGCAATGGCCACGGAAAAGGCGGCGAAGAACGGCGCGTGGCGTTCCTCGTTATTGCCGCGCATATAACCCACACCGTAAATATGGGTGACGATCCACAAGCCACTGGCAACAATGGCGAAAAGCAGGCCCAAAGGCTCGACGTTAAAGGCCAGATCAAGGCCGGGCAGAACCTCAAACAGCACCAGTGCTTCGGTGGTACCATTGCCCTCGTTCATCAGGATTGTCAGCACCGACAGGAAGGTGGCAATGGCGGCGGCCAGCGTCAGCCCGTCGCGCAGGTTGGGCTGGTTGCGCAGGATCATGTTGCTGACGGCAGCGAGCAATGGAATTATCATGCTCAGCAGAATGGCGGTATTGGTCTCCATCATTTGATCCCCGCTGAACCGGCCAGAAGGCCCTCGGCGGCGGTTTTAGCCGCGCCGATTGTCAACTCGGTATCAAGACCGAAATAGATGGTGGACCCGGCCATGATCCACAGTGGGATCAGCATGGAAAGCGGGGCCTCGGACACCTCAACACCGTCTTTGGGCGCGCGCATGTACAAAACCTCGACCACCCGCCAAACGTAAATCACCGCCAGCAGGCTTGAGGCGACGATCAGCAATGCCACCGGCCACCAGCCCTTTTCAAGTGCGCCCTGCACCAGCACCCATTTGCTGATGAAACCGGCAGTTCCGGGAATGCCGATCAGGCTCATCCCCGCGATCATCACCGCACCGGATGTCCACGGCATTTTGCGGCCCAACCCTTGCAAATCATCCAGAAACGAGCCACCCGCGCGCAAAACATAGATGCCGACGCCC
>JAADIC010000231.1 GCA_013151535.1 Alphaproteobacteria bacterium
ATGCTTTGCTGGTTTTGATCCCGATTGGACAGGCGGCGGGGCATAAATATCGGGGCGATTTTGTGCTGGATTGCGAGGGGCGGATCAGCCGCTACGATGGTAAGGGGCGGCCCCATGTCTATACTGGCGCGCAGATCCTGCGCACGGCCCCGTTGAAAGACATCGATACGGCGCGGTTTTCGTTTAACCTTCATTGGGATCGCCTGATCGCCCAAGGGCGGCTGTTTGGCTGTGTTTACGATGATAGATGGGCCGATGTGGGTAGCCCCGAAGGGTTGGAATTAGCCAGTGAAATGCTGAAAGCGGGACATGATGTTTGAAACCACGGTTAACCCCAGATGCTTTGCCCTGCCGCTGGGCTGTGATTTTTCGCAAGCGTTTCTGGCGGGGCTGCATGCGCGCCTGAAAGGGCAGCCGCCCGAGGCGATGGCGAAGGTCGAGGTTTTCGTGAACACCAGACGTACCGAGCGGCGCATGCTCGAATTGTTGCAACAAGGGCCAGCAGGCTTTGTGCCGCGCATTCGGGTTATTACCGATCTGGCGCGTGATCCCATGGTCTCGGCCGGAATTCCTCCGGCGATATCGCCGCTTAGGCGGCGGTTGGAACTGGCACAGACGATCGCGGCCCTGCTGGATCGTGAGCCTGACCTTGCGCCGCGCGCCGCGACTTATGATCTGGCGGATGCGCTGGCTGGATTGATGGACGAAATGCACGGCGAGGGCATCACGACCGAGGCGCTTAAAGCCATCGACATCGCCGAGAGCCACGCCGCCCATTGGGGGCAAAGCCTGAAGTTTCTGAACATTCTGGCGGGCTATTTTGGCGACACAGGCGAGCCTGACACCGAAACCCGGCAACGATTGGTGGTGGAACAATTGGCGCGGGACTGGGCCGAAAACCCGCCGGATCATCCGGTTCTGGTGGCCGGCTCGACCGGCTCGCGCGGGGCGACGGCGCTGTTCATGCAGAGCGTTGCCAAGCTGCCGCAAGGCGCGGTTATTCTGCCGGGCTATGATCTGGATATGCCGGAGCATGTGGTTGCCGCCTTGCAAGATGAAGCCGCGACCGGCGACCATCCACAAGCCGGGCTGGTTAAATTTGTAACCTCGCTTGGGCTTGATCCCACCGCTTTGGCCCGCTGGAGCGAAACCGTGCCCAACCATCCGGCGCGCAATGCGCTGGTGTCGCTGGCCCTGCGCCCGGCCCCCGTGACCGATCAATGGTTAAGCGAAGGGCCAAAGCTGGGTGGTATGGCGGCGGCCACCACAAGCATGGCGCTGATGAACGCCGCATCACCGCGTCACGAGGCTTTGGCGATTGCCCTTCGCCTGCGTGCGGCGGCGGAAAATGGGCAAACCGCGACCCTGATAACGCCTGACCGGCAGTTGACGCGGCAGGTGACGGCGGCTTTGCAGCGCTGGGATATAGTGCCGGATGACAGCGCCGGGCGGCCTCTGGCGCTGACCCCGCCGGGGGTGTTTTTGCGGCTGGTCAGCGGCTTGTTTGTTGAGCGGTTGACGGCGGAGACCCTGCTGATCCTGCTGAAACACCCGTTGACGAACACCGGGGGCGGCGACAAGGCCACGCGTAATACCCACCTGCTGCGCAGCCGTGAACTGGAGTTGGACAAGCTGCGTGGTGGTGCGCCATTCCCGGATTTCGATGTGATCTCTAGTTGGGCGGGCGCGCGGAAAAACGACACGGACGCCGTGGCTTGGGCTGCATGGTTGCGTGACTGTTTTGCATTGCTTGCGGGCGCTGCGGACAAACCGTTGGCGGAGCACCTGGCCCTGCATCGCCGTTTGGCCGAGAAACTGGCGGCGGGTCCAGATGACACGCCCGAGACCAGCCAGCTTTGGCTGAAAGATGCGGGCATCGAAGCGGCGAAACTGTTTGCGGAACTGGAGGACAATGCCGATGCGGGTGGTGTCATGTCGGCGGTTGAATATGTGGCGCTGTTCCGTGCGGTGATGAACAAGGCCGAGGTGCGCGAGACCTTTACCGCCCATCCCCACATCACCATCTGGGGCACGCTTGAAGCGCGGGTTCAGGGGGCCGATCTGGTCATTCTTGGTGGCTTGAACGATGGTATCTGGCCCGCCGCACCCGCGCCGGATCCGTGGCTCAGCCGTCCCATGCGCCAGCAGGCGGGCCTGTTGCTGCCCGAGCGGCGGATTGGTTTGTCGGCCCATGATTTCCAGCAGGCCATCGCCGCGCCCGAGGTGGTGCTTAGCCGGGCTGTGCGCGATGCCGATGCGCCCACCGTGACCTCGCGCTGGCTGATCCGGTTGACCAATCTGCTGACGGGTTTGGGCGATGACGGTGTTCAGGCGCTTGCCGGGATGGAGGCGCGTGGCCAGCACTGGCTTGATCTGGCCGAGGCGTTGGAAGTGCCCAAAGTTCAACTAGACCCCGAAAAGCGCCCCTCGCCAAGGCCTCCGATCAAGGCGCGCCCTGCAAGGCTGTCGGTCACCCAGATCAAAACTCTGATCCGTGACCCTTATGCGATCTATGCCCGCAAGGTTCTGGGGTTGAACCGGCTTGATCCGATCCGCCGTGAACCCGATGCGCTGTTGCGTGGTCAGGTTTTGCATGAGGTGCTTGAGGAATTTATCAAAACCACGATCGAGGCCCTGCCCGGGGATGCCGCCGGGCAGCTACTGGCTGTGGCCGAAACCGTATTTGAAACACAAGCCCCATGGCCCGCAACCCGCCGCCTGTGGCTGGCGCGGCTTGGGCGTGTGGCCGAATGGTTTGTCGAACACGAGCATGCGCGCCGCAAACGCGGGCTGCCGGTTGCGTTTGAAAAATGGGGTAGCGTCGATTTAGGCGAGCCGGAATTCAACCTGTTCGGTATGGCGGATCGTATTGATAGCACACCGGATGGCCGCCTTGTGATTTACGATTACAAAACCGGCGCGGTGCCCAGCAAAGGCCAGATCGAACATTTCGACAAGCAATTGCCGCTGGAAGGGGCGATGGCCCAGCGCGGCGGTTTTGAGGGTCTGGAGCCTGCCGATATCGCCGGGCTGGAATATATCGGCCTTGGTGGGGGTGGCGTTATCGCGGCGCTTGAAATTGACGATGGCCAGATTGATGCCGCGTGGGAGGGTCTGCGTGATCTGATCCGGGCCTATCAGCGGCCCGAAACCGGATACACAGCGCGGGCGCGGATGGAAAAGCGCACGGATGTCTCGGATTACGACCACCTGTCGCGGCTTGGCGAATGGCAGGACAGCGACCTTGCCGAGGGTGAGGATTTGATATGAACACCGCGCAAAAGCCGCCGCATGATGCGACGCTGGCCCAGATCCGCGCCGCCGATCCCGCCAACTCCACCTGGGTGTCGGCCAATGCCGGATCCGGCAAAACCCGGGTTCTGACCGATCGCGTCGCCCGCCTGCTGCTGGATCAGGTGCCGCCGCAGAAAATCCTGTGCCTGACCTATACCAAGGCGGCGGCCTCGCATATGCAGAACCAATTGTTCAAACGCTTGGGCAGTTGGGCGATGCTGGCTGACGAAGAGCTGACGGCGCGTCTGGTCGATCTTGGCAAGGTCGCGGACGACTTGTCGCCTGATATTCTGCGCTGCGCCCGCACCTTGTTTGCCCGTGCGCTTGAAACCCCCGGTGGTCTGAAAATCCAGACGATCCATTCGTTCTGCGCCGCCCTGTTGCGCCGCTTCCCGCTAGAGGCCGGGGTTTCTCCGCAATTTCAGGAGATTGACGAGCGCAATGGCAAGCGCCTGCGCGCCGACATTCTGGAGAACCTCGCCGATGGCGACCAGCCAGACGCGTTTGACGCCATGGCGCGCTATCTTTCCGGCGATGATCCCGATGCTTTGGCGCGCGAGATTTCCGGCAATCGCGACCTGTTCACACCAGCGGTTGATGGCGTGGATATCTGGCAGGCGTTTGATCTGCCCGAAGATTATGACGAGGCGCAGTATCTGGAGGCGGTTCTGCCCGATTGGGCCGAGGATATTTTGCCGGATTTGCAGGCGGCCCTGCTGACTGGAAGTGTGACGGATGTCAAGAATGCGGCGATCCTTGGCGGTCTGGACATGTCGCGCCCCAGTCTCAGATCTGCCGATATTCTGGAAAATATGTTCGTCTATGGTGCGACGACAAAAAAACCCAACACCGCCAAGACCGACCGTTTCCCGACCAAAGCCACCCGCAATGCGCATCCCGATCTGATCGAGGCGGTGGACGCCCTCATGCTGCGCTTTCAGGATGAAAAACCCCGGCGTCAGGCATTGCACGCCGCGCGTAAAACCCACGCCCTGCACCTTTTCGCGCAGGCGTTTTTGCCGGCTTATGACGCGGCCAAGCAATTGCACGGCTGGCTCGATTTTGACGATCTGATCCTGAAGGCGCGTGGGTTGTTGAATGACAGCACCATGGCGGCTTGGGTTTTGTTCAAGCTCGATGGCGGGATCGATCATATTCTGGTGGACGAGGCCCAGGATACCAGCCCCGAACAATGGTCGGTAATCGCCAAATTGTCCGAGGAATTCCTGACCGGACAAGGTGCGCGTGAGGTCAATCGCACGATTTTTGTGGTGGGCGATGAAAAGCAATCGATCTTTTCGTTTCAGGGCGCCAATCCAGCCGAATTTGACCGGATGCGTCAGCATTTCGGCACAAGGTTGCAACAGGCGCAGAGCCATCTGAACCGGCGTGAATTGCTGTTCTCGTTCCGCTCGTCTGCTGCAATTCTGCGGCTGGTCGATGTGATCCTGCAAGCCAACAAGGGTGATCTGACCGGCCCGGTGACGCACCGCGCCTATCACGAAAACCTGCCCGGACGGGTGGATATCTGGCCGTTTCTGGACAGGCCTGAAAAGCAGGAACGCGCTGTCTGGTCAGACCCCGTTGACACGCCCTTGCCGGATGATCCGACGCTTGAACTGGCCAAGAACATTGCCGACGCCATTCATGGCATTCTGGATCGCAAGGAAGTTCTGACAACGCCCACGGGCACGCGCCGGATTGTGGCGGGGGATTTCCTGATCTTAGTGCAGCGGCGTTCAGGAATTTTTCACGAGATTATCAAGGCGTTGAAAGATCGCAAACTGCCGGTGGCCGGGGCGGATCGCCTCAAGATCGGCGGCGAGTTGGCGGTGCGTGATCTGACCGCGCTCTTGTCCTTCATGGCCACGCCCGAGGATGACCTGTCGCTTGCCGCTGCCCTGCGCTCGCCGCTGTTTCGCTTGAGCGAGCAGGATTTGTTCACGCTGGCTTATGGCCGCAAAGGCTATCTCTGGCAAGAGATGCGACATCAGCAGGATCGGTTCAGGCCTGCGTTTGATGTCCTGAACGATCTGCTCGGGCAGGCCGATTTCCTGCGCCCTTACGAATTGCTGGAACGTATTCTGACCATTCACAATGGCCGCGAAAACCTGATCGCCCGGCTTGGCCACGAGGCAGTTGACGGCATTGACGCGCTGTTGGTTCAGGCGATGCAATACGAGCAGGTCGAGCCGCCGAGCCTGACCGGATTCCTCGGCTGGATCGAAAAGGACGAAAGTGACATCAAGCGGCAGATGGATACCCAATCCAGCGAAATTCGGGTGATGACGGTACACGGGGCGAAGGGGCTGGAATCCGCGATTGTGATCCTGCCGGATACGGCGAAACGCAAGCCACCACGGCTGGATGAAATCCAGCAGGTGCGGGATGGTCTGGCGGTCTGGAAATCGGCCAAGGCGGATAGTCCGGCGATGATTCTGGAGGCCATGGACGACAAGCAGGGCTTTCTTGAGCAGGAGCGTTTGCGGCTGTTGTATGTCGCCCTGACCCGCGCCGAAAACTGGTTGATTATGTGCGGGGCGGGTGATCCCGGCAAGGAGGGTGAAAGCTGGTACAATCTGGTTGAGGCCGGGTTGGCGGAGTTGGGCGCGGTGGATGTGGAGTTCGGCGGTCAAACGATCAGGCGCTATGAACCTTATGGCTGGTCCGGCGAGGCGGTTGAGGCCGAAACCGGGGCGCGGAAATTCGCGGTGACCTTGCCCGATTGGGTAATGGCCAATGCACCCAATGTGGCGGACAAGCCCAAGCCGATCAACCCGTCGAAACTCGGCGGGTCCAAAATTGTTGAGGGTACGACCGAGGGGCAGGATGAAGAGCAGGCCCTGCGCCACGGCCGCCAAATCCACGCCCTGTTGGAGCATTTACCGAAGGTGAATTCAGAGGATTGGTCAAACATTGCCAGTCAAATCCTGCAATCGAGTGAAGATAGAGCCACGCCTGACAAGGTTGCGGCCCTGCTGGCCGAGGTTACGCCGATCCTTGAAAGCGCAGCGCTTGAACCTCTGTTTGCGCCGGATACGCTGGCCGAGGTGCCGATCGTGGCGCAGATCGAAGGGCGGCCGTTTTATGGCATCATTGATCGTCTTGTGGTGTCGGAAAACCATGTGTTGGTGGTGGATTTCAAATCGAACGC
>JAADIC010000160.1 GCA_013151535.1 Alphaproteobacteria bacterium
CCATGCAACTGGATAGATTCCTCCGCCACCAGCGTGCCAACCTGCCCGATTGTGAACTTGGCCGCCGACAAAGCGCGTTCGCGGGCGGGGCCGGTCGCGTCCACCAATGCGGCGGCTTTGATGACGGCCGAGCGCGCCTGTTCAATTTCGAGCAACATCTCGGCCATGCGGTGCTGGAGGGCCTGAAACTTGCCAATCGGCACCCCGAATTGCTTGCGGGTCTGGATATACTCAATCGTCATATCCTTGATTATATCCATCAGGCCAATCGCCTCAGCCGACAGGGCCAACAGACCCCGGCCCAGAATATGTTCCAGTATTTCAACGCCTTGCCCCTCGGCCCCGATCATGGCAGCGCCGCTGAGCGTGACATTTTCAAGCATCACCTCGGCGGCAGAGCCACCATCGATCACCTGATAGGGCCGCAGCTCCAGCCCCTCGGTGTCGCCTTCAACCAGAAACAGCGAAATACCGCTGCGATCCCCGGAAGCGCCACCTGTTCGCGCCGAGACCACCAGAAAATCAGCCGTGCCCGCGCTGCGCACAACCGCCTTGTGGCCGCTGATTTCCCAGCCATCCCCCGCCCGATTGGCCGTCGTCGTCACATAGGCGGGATTACAGCCATCATCGGCCTCAAAATGCGCCAGCGCGCCGATGCATTCCCCCGAGATTATCGCCTCGATCCGCGCTTTCTGCGTGTCCGAACCGATATAGGCCAAGGCCCCGCCCGCCAGCACCGCGCTACTTAGAAACGGCTCGCAGATCAGGCCCTTGCCGATGGCCTCAAACACCACCGACAGATCAAATCCACCACCGCCAAATCCGCCATCAGCCTCCGAAAACAGCGCGCCGATGATGCCAAGCTCGGCCAGTTGCGCCCATTTTTCGGGTGAATACCCAGCCTCGGACGCTCCGGCCTCAAGCCGTGCGGCCAAGGGGTAATCCTGCAAGATATAGCGGCCCAGTGTGTCCGCCAGCATTTGTTGCTCTTCGGTTAACGAAAAATCCATATCTATAGTCCCAAGATCATTTTAGAGATGATATTTTTCTGAATTTCATTCGAGCCGCCAAAGATCGTGATCTTGCGGTTGTTGAAATAGTGTTTGGCAATCGGCGCGGCATATTCCGGCCCGACCATTGGCCCGTTATAGCCCGGCTCGAACGCCTCGGGGATCAGTGGCGCAGCGTAAGCCCCGATGGCCTTGCGCTTGAGCGTATCGAGTTCTTGCCGGATTTCCGTGCCCTTGATTTTCAGCATCGAGCTTTCCGCCCCCGGCGCGCCGCCCGCCGCTGCTGCCGACACCACCCGCAAATTGGTGATACGGGCATTTTCAAGCGCGATCTCGGCCCTAGCCATGCGCGCCGCAAACAGCGGATCATCGGCCAGCTTGCGCCCGGCGCGTTTCTGATCCTGCGCGATGTCCTTCAGCTCGCTCAGGGCGGCCATGGAAAAGCCGATGCCAGCGATATTCGTGCGCTCGTAAGTCAGCAGATATTTGGCATAGGTCCAGCCCATGTTTTCCTCGCCAACCAGATTTTCGGCAGGTACCCGCACATCGGTGAAAAACACCTCGTTCACCTCATGCGTGCCCTCCAAAAGGTGGATTGGGCGCACTTCAACCCCGGGGCTGTCCATGTCGATCAGCAGGAACGAAATCCCCTGCTGCGGCTTACCCTCATTTGAGGTCCGCACCAGCATGAAAATCATGTTGGCGTGCTGGGCCAGTGTCGTCCAGGTTTTCTGGCCGTTAACGATATAGTGGTCGCCATCGCGCGTTGCCTTGCAGCGCAGGCTGGCCAGATCCGAACCCGCACCCGGTTCGGAATACCCCTGACACCACCAATCCGAGCCATCCAGAATACGCGGTAACCAGTGTTTCTGTTGCGCCTCGCTGCCGTATTTTATCAACACCGGCCCCAGCATCGAGAGGCCAAACGGCACCACGCGCGGCGCGTAGGCAAGGCAGCATTCTTCCTCGAAAATATGGCGCTCAATCGCACTCCAACCTGTGCCGCCAAACTCCTCCGGCCAGTGATTGGCCAGCCAGCCTTTGGCGTTTAGCGTGTCGTGCCAGCCCTGCATGTCATCGCGGCTAAGCGCTTGTTCGTACTTGATTTTATGGGCCAGTTCCGGCGCTAGATTGCCCGCCAGCCAGTCGCGCACTTCGGTTTGAAAGGCCTGCTCGGCGTGGGAATAGTTCAAATCCATGCTATTTGCCCTTATTCAGATCATCAAATGTGCGGCCCTCGGCCACCAGTTTTTCCAGCAACTTTGAGGCTTGCCAGAACTGTGCGTCTTGCTTGGCATAGTCCTTGATCCGGCCAAGGATCACATCCAACCCCTGCATATCCGCCCATTTCATCGGCCCACCGCGCCAGCGCGGAAATCCGTAGCCATAAAGTAGCGTCACATCCACATCGAGCGGCCGCAGCGCGATGCCTTCGGCCAGCACATTGCAGGCCTCGTTAACCATGGCGGCCAGATATCGCTGCTGGATTTCCTCAACACTGAAAACACGCGGAGTGATGCCCTTTTTGGCCCGCTCCGCGTCAATAATCGCCAGCACTTCGGGGTCTTCCTGCCCCACTCGCGCGCCGTTTTCATAAATGTAATAGCCGCGCTGGGTCTTCTGCCCGAACCAGCCGTTTTCGCAGATCCTGTCGGCGATTTCCACATATCGCTCGTTTGGATCACGGCTTGCCGCCTTGCGTTTACGGGTCGCCCAGCCGATATCTCCACCGGCCAGATCGCTGACTTGAAACGGCCCCATGGGATAGCCGAAATCGCGCATGGCGGCGTCAATTTCGTAGGGCGAGGCCCCGTCCTCCATCATGTAATCCGCCGCGCGTTTGTAATTGGCCAGGATGCGATTGCCGATAAATCCGTCGCACACACCGGCACGCACAGGTATCTTGCGCAAGCGGCGCGCCAGTTCAAACGCGGTGACGACCACATCGTCTGACACTTGCGCTGGCACCACAATCTCCAGCAATTTCATGATGTTGGCGGGCGAGAAGAAATGCAGGCCGATCACATCTTCGGGCCGCGAAATCGTCGCCGCCAGATCATCAATGTTCAGATACGAAGTGTTGGTGGCCAGAATTGCCCCCGGCTTCATGGCACCGTCAAGCTGGGCAAACACCGCTTTCTTGACCTCGATCTCCTCGAACACCGCTTCAATCACCAGATCTACATCGGCCAGATCACCGTAATCGACCGAGCCGGTAAATCGCTGCATGATCGAGGCCTTCCCGGCCTCGGAAATCCGCCCTTTGGCCACGTTCCGGTCGTAAACCTTTTCCACATTGGCCCGCCCTCGTTCAAGGCTTTCCTGATCCCGTTCAATCATCACCACCGACATGCCCGCATCCATCATCGCCACGGCAATGCCAGCCCCCATGGTGCCGCCACCAATCACCGCCAGATTGTCCAGACTGCGCGGTTTAGCGACTTTCATTTCCGGAATTTTCGCGGTTTGCCGCTCGGAAAAGAACGCGTGGATCATGCCTTTGGACTGATCTGAAGCAAGGCATTCCATGAACGCCGCGCGCTCCATCACCATGCCCTCGGCAAACGGTAATTTGCGCGCCGCTTCGACACAATCAACGATCCTGAAGGGCGACATCTGGCCCTTGGCCACCTGTTTGAGCCGTGCACGCCGCGTATCCACCGCTGTTTGATAATTGGTCACATTATCAAATCCCTCGACCCGCTCACTGGTCTTGCGCACCCCGAAACCGGCGCGGATCAGACGGCGCGCATAGGCAATGGCGGCGGCCTTCAAATCGCCCTCGACCACCTCGTCAATCACGCCCATTTCCATGGCAGCTTTGGCCGAAATCGGCTTGCCGGACAGCATCAGATCAAGCGCCGGGCCAGCCCCCGTTATGCGCGGCATGCGCTGGGTGCCACTGGCGCCGGGCAGCAGGCCGAGATTGACCTCGGGCAGGCCGATTTTCGCCGTCGCCAGCGCCACGCGGTAATGGGCCGACAGCGCGATTTCAAAACCGCCACCAAGGGCGGTGCCATGCAGCGCAGCAATCACCGGCTTGCTGCAATCTTCGACCACCTGACAGACATCGGGCAGCGCGGGGGGCATGGGCGGTTTGCCGAATTCGGTGATATCGGCACCGGCGGGAAAGGTCCGCCCCTCGGCGATCAGGATCACGATTTCAACGCTGTCATCCACCTCGGCCGCCTTGATGCCGCCCAAAATCCCTTCGCGCACCGACTGGCCCAGCGCGTTAACCGGCGGGTTGTCGATTGTCACAAACCCGATGCCATCCTCGACAATCAGCGCAACTTTATCCGTGATCTGCATCTGTTCATTCCTTCATTAGACCGCCGTCAGGCCACCATCGACCGACAGGGTTTCACCCGTCATAAAACTGTTTTTGGCGTCAGCAGCAAACAGGATCACCCGCACCACCTCATCCACCTGCCCGACCCGTTGCATGGGAATACCCCGCGTCAGCGCAATCTCGGCGGCCTCGCGCCCTTTGGGTGCGGCCTCCAGATAATCGCTCAGCATCGTAGTGTTGGCAAAAGACGGGCAGATCGCGTTCACCCGCACGCCCATGCGGCCATATTCCGCTGCTGCGGATTTTGTCAGCCCGACAACGCCATGCTTGGCCGCCGCATAAATCGCCAGAAACGGCGAGCCGACAAGACCGGCGGCTGAGGCGATATTGACGATGGCCGAGGGGGTGCCCTCATCCGCAAACCGCGCCGCCATCACTGGCAATTGCGCCTGCATGGCGTAAAACACGCCCATCAGATCAACGTCGATCACCTTTTGCGCCAAGGCCGGATCGGTATCCGGTATGCGCTGCATCGGTTGCACGATACCGGCATTGTTCACCGCCACATCAAGTGCGCCAAATTCGGTTTGCGCCAAATCCACAAGGTCATGGTGATAGCCGGGATCGGTCACGTCCCCGGCTAGCGCCACCGCATCGCCGGGCAGGCTTTCGGTCACAGCGCGCAGGCCATCAGCATCCAGATCAGACAAAACGAGACGCGCGCCAAGCTCGGAAAAAACCTCGGCCATGCGGGAACCGAAACCACCGGCGGCCCCTGTCACTAGGACTGTTTTACCGTCAAAGCGCATCATAAAACCCTTTCAAAACAACCCGTTCGCCATGCCCGCCAGCACCGGTATCGCCCGCGCCATTTCCCGCGCCCGCTCAGGGTTGGAGGCGTTGCCGTCATGGGCGCGGCGCACCACCCCCTGCAGGATCGCCGCCAGCCGGAAGAACGAAAACGCCAGATAAAAGTTCCAGTTATCAATCGCCGGAAGCCCGCGCCGTTCGCAATAAGCGGCCACATATTCGGCCTCCTCCGGCAGGCCCAGATCGCTGCGATCCAGCCCGCCGAGGCCACGCATACCGGCCTGATACGGCAGCCGCCATTGCATGCATTGATAGGCCAGATCGGCCAGCGGATGGCCCAATGTCGACAATTCCCAATCCAGCATGGCGATGACTTGGGGGCGATCCGGCGCGAATATCATGTTATCCAGCCGATAATCGCCATGCACCAAAGCGCTGGTATCATCCTCGGGCATTTCCACCAAAAGCCAATCCATCAAGCGATCCATATCGGCGTTTGGCTCCAACACAGACGCCTGATACTGCTTGATCCAGCGCCCGGTCTGGCGTTCAAAGTAATTGCCGGGACGGCCAAAATCCGACAGGCCGACAGCTCCAACATCAACATCATGCAAAGCCGCCAGCGTTTTATTCATACTGTCATAAATCGCGGCGCGCTCGGGTTTTTCCAATTCCGGCAGGCTCGGATCCCAGAAAATCCGGCCCTCCAGATAGTCCATGACAAAGAACATCCGCCCCAGCGGGTTATCCTCGTCCGCCAGATGATACATGCGCGGTACCGGAACATCGCTGCCAGCAAGGGCCGCCATGACGCGGTATTCACGATCCACCTGATGGGCGGATTTCAGCAATTCACCGGGCGGCTTGGCACGCAAGACATATTCGCCCGAGGCAGCCTTCAAATGATAGGTCGGGTTGGATTGGCCAGTGCCGAATTTATCCACCGATTGCAGGCTTGAAAAGCCCTCCACATGGGCCGTCAGATACGCGCCCAGTGCGGCCAAATCCGTGATGTCCTGCCCTGATGCCACCAACCGCCCCCTAATCCGCCTGTTTCATAACATGCAGCAAAACCTGCTCGGCCACCAGCGCCGGTGTGTCCTCGCCCTCGATCTGAACCGTGCTTTCAAACTGGCACATATAACGGCCCGGTTGCTTTTCTTCGACGGAATTCAGCCTGATATGCACCCGCACCCGCGCGCCGGTTTTGACGGGGTTCAGAAACCGCACCTTGTTCAGCCCGTAATTGATCGTCAGCGCCTTATTACGGATCACCGGAAACACTTGCGTGCCCAGATGGCTGAGCAGCG
>JAADIC010000257.1 GCA_013151535.1 Alphaproteobacteria bacterium
CGCCCTATTGGATAGGCTGCTGTAGCTCAGAGGTAGAGCACTCCCTTGGTAAGGGAGAGGTCGAGAGTTCGATTCTCTCCAGCAGCACCATCTCTCGTCTTGCAACGTCGTCCTGAGCCAGTGATTTGCGCGGGTTATTCGCCGTTTTCATTCTGATAATGTTCGGTGAAGGTCTGAACAAGGTCAGGAAACCGGCCAGCTTTCAACAGAATAAATTCCTGTGAAACCCCGCCCCGCAGATCAATGACCTGATCGATACCGACCTGCCGGTCATCGACCAGAACATAGGCCCGCCCGGACAGTTGGGTGTCATTATAGGAATTGACGATTTCGTAATCCTTGAACACGACATCGCGATCAAGATCGAAATTCGCCACGAACAACATGACTTCACAGCTTGAGGCCGCACATTCCTTGCCGATAACCGTAAAATTGAACCCACCCGCAAAAATCCGCGCATGCGGCTCACCGCTGCTTTGCGGCACCGACATTTCAGGCGCAAACCCGGCATCGATCAGCACTTGTTCAAACTCAAAAAGGTTCAGCGTGTCTCTTATCTGTGCCGCGACCGGCCCGGCCATCACAAACACCCCGAGAAAACCCAGCATCAATTTCACAAACATGCGAATGCTCCTTTTATCTTCGATCTGCTCCGCGAATTCTTTGTTCCCAAACATCCCCGCGCGGCGCGCATCGCAGCCCCCGCAGGGGCTGCTTGCATGTCTTGCCCGGTCAGGGGCCCCGATGGGCTTTGGATCAGTTGGCCCAGGTGGTATAGCCCAGCTTCATGGTGGTGCCGGTATAGCCGTTCAGGCGGAATTGCGAAATGCGGCCCTGCGCGGTTTTCACGCAAACATATGTGCCCACCGGCAGCACCCAGATTGACAGACGGCCACCGGAATAGCTGGCCGTGCTACAACCCGCAAGCCCGCGGTTCGAGCCATCACCAAGCGACAGTTTCGCGCCGCTTTGGGGCGTTATGTACTTTTCAACCGCCGTCACTGCCTCGTACCAGATGTCAGCGCCGGAACCGCCAATATTGCCGGTATCAAGATCCGCCGAATAAGTCTGTTGCAGGTTTAACAGCCCGGTTGAATAGGTCACCGGGGCCACCGGCGCGGGGGTGGGGGCTGCGCCGGTAAAGACCAGAACCGACGAGGCTTTGTCATTGATCGCACCGCCAAGCACCGGCACATCAGACCCGACCAGACGGCAGACACCACCCAGATTGCTGTTGCGGCACAGCTTGGCCTTGGCCGCTCCAAACACCCGCACCGAAGATATCCGGTCATTGAAGGTGGCATTCAGGGAATTGAGCGTCCCGGTACCATAACAGAACTCGGACCCACCATAATTATTGTTGGTATAAAAACAGGCCTGATCGCCAACCGGGGCGGGCACAGGTGTGGGTGTGGGCGTCGGTGTTGGTGTGGGTGCAGGCGTCGAACCCGAACCACATGTCAGCGTCAGCGACGGCGTACCCCCTGCGCCTATGGTCAGGCTCAGGCTGCAATCGGGATCGCTCGAACCGCCGGACGAGCCGGACGTGGGTGTCAGATAATTGGAACTGACCCAGCCATTGGGGCCATCCTGATAGATATAGCACCAACTGTTGGAGGCACATTCGCCCACGGTCACCACCTCGCCCGCGTTCAGCGTATCAACCACGCCGTAACTGGTGGAGGGGCCGCTGCGCACATTGAGATCAACCGTGGCGGCGGCTTCGACCGCGAAGGCGGCGGCGGGTAAAACGAGCAGCGCCAGCAGCGCAAAAAGTTGAAGACGCATGATTTTCAATAAGGACATTGTAAACTCCTATAAGCATATTATGTCGCCTGAACAGAGGCAGGCGGCGGGGTTGATTCCCGGTTCCACCGCCATTCTAACAGGTTTTCAGGCAAAATTGTTGCGCTCGATCAGATTTAGAGCCGGCTCAGCGGAAATCCGGCACGGATCACCGCCAGAAGCGCCGCAAGGCTTTCGGTCTGGGTCTGCCTGGCGGTATCGACCTCGGCCTCGGCCTTGCCATAAAGCACCTCGCGACTGCTGAGGATACGCTTGAGATCAGCCATGGCGTCGGCGCTGCCGGTCATCGGGCGTTCGTCGCCCTGCTTTTGCACCCGGGCCATATGTTCCTCGGGGCGGGCTTTCAGCCAGATTGTATGAAAATGGCGCAGGAAATAGGTGTAGGTGTCGGGTTCGGAAACGATGCCACCGGCCACGGCGAGGATCATGTTTTCATGCGTTGCGGCGATGCGTTCAAGCGCCTGGCGTTCAAGCCGACGATAACCATCCTGACCGTAAAGCGAAAACACCTCGTTCACCGGCATGCCGCTGGCGGTTTCGATTTCCTCGTTCAGTTCCAGAAACGGCAGGTCAAGTTCGGCCGCTGCCAATCGCCCCAGCGTCGACTTGCCTGCGCCGCGCAGCCCGATCAGCGCGATGCGCCCCGCACGGGCGTTTTTCAAAGGCCCGGTTTCCAGAATGTCCAGAACCTGACGGCGTTGCGCATGGGTGGCACCGGCAAACAGAAACCGCGCCATGGCGATTTCAGACTCCCACGGATCATCGCGCGCCACCAGCCATTCAACGCTGAAATCAAGCGCCGTGGCGATCTTGAGCAACAGCGCGATCGAGATATTGCCCTTGCCGCTTTCAAGCTGGGCCAGATAGCGTGGTGACACGCCGGATATTTCGGAAAGAACACGCCGCGAAATCCCCTTGCGCGCCCGCGCCGAGCGCACCCGATCCCCGACCATGGACAGGAACGCCCCGGCGTCTGGTTCGCTGCTGGTCGGGGGTATAACCTGCCCGTCAAAAGATACGATTTCGCTCATGCATTCCGCCAGTTTCAGATGGCTGGAAATATAATGCACAATTCAATCCGGCACAATAGTGCAGATCACGACAAGGCTTGAAACAGCTTTATCAAATCCTCGGGCGGTTTGCGGGATTTCAAGGTTTTCGCCTCCACGAACACCGACACGAACTCCCCCTCAAAACACAGCACGCCGTCTTGCCGCCCAACCACCCGATGGGCGATCGAGGTGGTGCCGAGGCGGGTCATATGAACCTCGCATATCAGCGCGAATCGCGGCGTGACCGGCGCGCGAAAATCGATGCTCATATGCACGAACGGTGTGCCGATGCCGCGATCCACGTTCAGGGCGTACCAATCGAGACCGGTGATACTCTCAAACCAAGCATCCATCGATTCAAGCGCCCAATAGGGGATGCGCCCCGTATAGGCGATGTTGGCCGGGTCGCAATCGGCCCAGGCGACGCGGATGGAATGGGTGAACGGTTTTTCAGTAGGTTTCAACATGATACCGGCCGCTTTCGCGCATGGTGTCACGAATGTCCAGCCAATTTAGCCCCACGCCACGGGCGATATCCTGAAACGCCGCCTCGACCCCGGTTTCCATGGCTTTGAGGCCGCAGACATAGATATAGGTGTTCGCATCACTTAGCATCGGGGCAATGGTGGCGGCATCGGCGCGCAAGCGATCCTGCACATAGGTTTTGGGCTGGTCCTTAACGCGGCTGAAAGCGAAATGCTTTTCAAGGAATTCCTGCGGGACTTTGCCCAGCGGCCCGAAATAGGGCAGCGATTGCGGGGTGCGTGCGCCAAAGAACAGCTTCATCGAGCCGTTAATATCAGGCAAAGCCCGCTGGCGGTGCATGGTGAAGGCGCGAAACGGCGCGGAACCGGTGCCGGTACAGACCATAATCAGCCGCGCTTTGGGATCATCGGCGATCAGGAAAGACGCGCCAAACGGGCCGGTCAGGGCAACCTCGTCACCACGTTCAAGATCGCACATATAGTTGGAACAGATGCCCTGCCCCTCGCGCTTGATGGTCAGCGACAGGTTGTTGGTATCGGGGCGTTCACCGTCACGCGGGCTGGAAATCGAATACAGCCTTGGTTGATGCGCACGGCCCTTGTCGTCGGTTCCCGGCGGGATGATGCCAATTGTCTGGCCCTCGAGAACCGGAAAGTTGGCGGTGCCAAGGTCAAGGATAAGATGGCGCACATCGGCGTCGGCGGTCTTCTCGGTCAGGCGGAAATTGCCCTGAACCGTGGCTTTGATCGGCTCGGATGGGCCGAACAGATTTATCGCGGGCGTGGCCGCCGATGCCGGGGCTTTGGCTGCACCACCCGCACCTTGATGCGCCTCGGCCAGAAGGGCGGCGATGGCGTCGGGGATATCCGCGCCGCTTGCCCCTTCCGCCGCAAGGTCTGGTTGTTCGGGCAACTCGAACCAACCAAGCTGATCCTCAAGCGAGAACGGCATATTGACCACCATCCAGTTGTCAATCGCCCCCGTCGGGCACGGGCCGATGCAGGATAGATCATGGTCACAGATGGCCGCATCGACCACCACATTGTCGTCATTGAAGCTGATCGCCTCTTTGGCGCAGGCGTCAACACAGGCGTGGCAACGGATGCAAATCTCGGGGTCGATCAGGTGTTGTTTGACGGGTTTGCTCATAGATTTCTGTATCCCGCACCTGATGCGGGACCTTTTTGCTTCAAGCGCAGTTATTTGCCGTTAGAGGCCCCGCATCAAGTGCGGGGAATACTACGCCTGATGGATCTGCACATACTCGAAATCGCCCGGCTTGTTGTCAATGCCCACGCGCGGCGGGGCGATCCAGCCAGCGTATTCACCCGGCTCAAGCACGGTGACCATCAGGGACTGAATGAAATCACCATCCGCCGTGGAGGGCAGCCACTCGTCACGCCGTGCGGCCCAGTCATCCGCCGAAATCACATCGCCTTCGGGTGTGATCGGCGCGTCCTTAAAGGCACCGATTTGCCGGTGGAAACCACCATGCGGCAGTTTCATCTCAAACGCGACACCATTCTTTTTAATCAGCGCATTCCAGCGTTTCACCCCACCCAGCGCATCTTTGGAATAATCATCGCGCAGGCGCATGTTGATCGCTGTCAGGGCCGGAACCTCGCGCAGCAGGATTTTACCGTTCACATATTCCGACACCGGATAGGTCGCGTCTTTGAGGCGGTGATCGTCATCAATCTTGGTTTCCTGATAGCGGCCTTTGATGCCGGAATTGAAGGCATTGGCAGCATTTGTCGACACTTCCGAGCCGAACAAATCAAGCGACAGGGTATAGTGCAGGTTCAGCTTTTTCTGGATCGTCGGCAGGTCAATCACACCGAGCGCCCGGATTTTGTCGATGTCCGTGGGGTCGGTGATACCCGCCGCATTCATCGCCTCGCAAGTGCGCTGGATGGTGCGACCGACGCCGGTTTCGCCGACGAACATGTGGTGCGCTTCTTCGGTCAGCATGAAACGACAGGTGCGCGACAGCGGATCAAAGCCTGATTGCGCCAGCGCTTCTAGCTGCATTTTACCGTCACGATCAGTGAAATAGGTGAACATGAAGAACGACAGCCAATCCGGCGTTTCTTCGTTGAACGCGCCCAGCATGCGGGGTTTTTCTGCGGAACCGGATTGGCGCAGCAGCAATTCATCCGCCTCTTCGCGGCCATCCTTGCCGAAATATTTTTGCAGGATATAAACCATCGCCCAGAGGTGGCGGCCTTCCTCGACATTGACTTGAAACAGGTTGCGCAGGTCGTAAAGCGACGGCGCGGTTTTGCCCAGGAAACGTTGCTGTTCAACGCTGGCTGGCTCCGTGTCACCCTGAATAACCACAAGGCGGCGCATGAGCGAGCGGTATTCGCCGGGCACTTCCTGCCACGCGGGTTCGCCCAGATGTTCACCGCAAGGAATGCGACGATCCTCAACCTGCGGGGCCAGCAGGATGCCCCAGCGGTATTCCGGCATCTTGACGTAATCAAATTTGGCCCAGCCCTTGGGATCAACCGACACGGCGGTGCGCAGGTAAACCAGGTCTTCCAGAAACCCGTCAGGGCCGGAACCCTTCCACCAGTTGATATAGCCGGGATGCCATTTTTCCAACGCTTTCAGGATGCGCCGATCACTTGAAAGGCCGACATTATTGGGGATTTGGGTGTCATAGCTGACATTGATGAGATCGAGCATTTTGCCCTCCTGTTGAATTTCGTTCAGACGCGGCGGCGGTCATATTCGCCGCGCATGCCGGTTCCGTAGCGTTGCAAGGCGCCCTTTTCGCCAACCGCATTGGGGCGCTGGAATATCCAGTTCTGCCATGCGGTCAGACGGCCAAAGATGCGGGTTTCCATGGTTTCAGGGCCGGCAAAGCGCAGGTTTGCCTCCATTCCCGTCATCGCATCGGGCGAGAAACTGGCGCGTTCTTCCAGAAAGACCCGGATTTCATCCTCCCAGTCGATATCATCGAAAGCGTAGGTGACAAGGCCCAGATCGTCGGCCTGTTCCGCTTCCAGCGGGGTGCCGATTTGGGCTTG
>JAADIC010000323.1 GCA_013151535.1 Alphaproteobacteria bacterium
CAGGGCATGCCTCAACCACCACCCCGCCTGTGCTTTGAACCTTGGCAAGGGCCGCATGCATTTGATCGGTGATCTCTTTTTCCACGGGGCCAAAGCCGTTCAGGTCCGGCGCGAAGGCGATCCTGACATTGGTATCGGCCTCAAGAACCGTTTGCTGATAGGGTTTGTCGGGCGGCGGAAACGAGATCGGCGAGCGTGGCTCATAGCCCGTCATCGCGTCCAGAAACAACGCGCAATCACGAACCGAGCGCGCCATCGGCCCCAAAACCCCCTCGATGCCGAACCCCGCACTTGTGCCTTTGGGCAGAGCAGCGGCGACCAGACCGGGCGAAGGACGCAGCCCGACAATTCCATTGAACGCCGCCGGAGTGCGCAGCGATCCCCCGTGATCCGACCCCTGGCTAAGCCACGTTTCCCCCGTCGCCAGCGACACCGCCGCCCCGCCGCTGGAGCCAGCCGCATTCATGCGCGTGTCCCACGGATTGCGGGTCGTGCCCAGAACGTCGTTGAAGGTGTTGGCCCCTGCGCCCATTTCCGGCGTGTTGGTTTTGCCGACGATAATCGCGCCGCGATCTTCCAGTGTTTCGACGAAAAACTCGCTGAATTCCGGCACATGATCGGCCATGGCCTTGGTGCCAAACGTGGTGCGCACGCCCTGGACCCGGTCCAGATCCTTGATGCCGATGGGCAGACCGGCAAGCCAACCGGGGTGATCTTTGGCGCTATCGTCCAGATCAACAATCGCCACTTCCGCCCGCGCCCGACAAGTGGTTGGCATGGCGTTGACCGCCGGTTCCACCTGCCCAAGGCGGCTGAATGTGGCGTCCAGCAGTTCGGTTGGCGACACCTCGCGCTGTTTCAACAATTCAACGACCTCGTGGGCCTCCATCCGGCAGATTTCAGGGCCGGAAAACGCGGGGAATGATGACATGGGAATGGCTCGCTTGTGATAGGTTTGATTGAGCCTATAGCTGCGCATAAGGATTGGCAATTGATCGGTTTCAGTCGTCTTCCGTCGGTGTCACATCCTTGCCCGTAGCGTAAACCGTGATTTCAACCGATGCCTTGCAATCGGTCATACAGGCCTCGGTAAAAGCCGGATATTCGACTGTGGCGCGGTCATCGAGACGGAAATTCGGTTCGTTCTGCAACGTGATTTCGCTGAAATTCACGTTTGACAGGGTGAATTCTTCGTCGCTGACGATATCATTCACAAAGAGCAGATAGGCGACAATCGCATAAGTTTCATCAACCTCAAGCGAGGCCGCATCGCCGTAGGGCATGGCGCGGTAAATGTAATCCCACGCGGTCGACAGATAGGGCCAGTAGGAGCCGAGAGTTTTCAGCGGCCGTTCATCGGTCAGTGAGCCATCGCCCCCGGCCAGCGCCGGCCAGCGATCAACACCTTCGCCGAAATCCCCATGACAGGCGGCGCATTTTTCGGCGAAAATCTCTTCGCCATCCAGCGCGTTGCCTGACCCCACGGGCAGGCCTTGTCCGTCCGGGCGGATATCGGTGTTCCACGCGGCGACCTCTTCGGGCAGGGCGACGCGGCCAAGGCCCAGTTGCTGGGCATGGGCGGAAAATCCGAGCAATGACAGGATCAGAACGCTAAGAAATCTCGACATTCTCGGCCTCCCCCAACTCGTTCACAAACCATGTCTGGATGCCGTTATTGTGGTAGACCGAGTTCACGCCGCGAATGGTGCGCAAGGCGTCTTTTGTCGGTTGCACATAGCCCGTGCTGTCAGTCGCACGCGATTGCAGCAGCATTTCGCCGCCATCCCAATTGAAATCGTAATAGAATCGATGCAGGGCAAACGGCGTGCTTGGCCCGTCCATCCGCGCCTTGTGCCAGTTCTTGCCACCATCCAGCGTGATATCCACCCTCGGAATGGTGCCACGACCCGACCATGCCAGCCCGGTTAAAATCATCGGCCCCGGGCCATGGGTGATCGGCGCTTGCGGCGAGGGATTGGTGATGACGGATTTCGCATCCATCGCCCATGTAAACCGCCTTGCAGTGCCATCGGGCATCAGATCGGTGTATTTCGAGCTTTCCTCGCGCGCATGCCACGGCTTGTCGCCAATTTCGAGGCGGCGCAGCCATTTGATCCACATATTGCCCTCCCAGCCGGGCACGACCAGCCGCAGGGGATAGCCATTTTCAGGGCGCAACGCCTCACCGTTTTGCCGGAAGGCCACCAGACAATCATCAAGGATTTTGTCCAGCGGGATCGAGCGGGTCATGGCGGCAGCATCGGCCCCCTCAGCCAGCAACCAGCTTGCGCCCGGTTTCAATCCAGCCTCCTCAAGGATCAGCCGCAACGGGATGCCGGTATATTGCACGTTGTGGATCATGCCATGGGTGAACTGCACGCCGTTCAATTGCGGCCCTCGCCACTCCATGCCGCTATTGGCAGTGCATTCCATGAAATAGACGTGGTTTTCACGCGGAAAGCGCATCAGGTCTTCCAGCGTAAAGACCAACTCGCGCTCGACCATGCCATTGACCATCAGGCGATGTTGTGCCGGGTCAATTTCGGCCACGCCGGAATGATGCCGTTCAAAACACAGGCCGTTGGGCGTGATCGTACCATCCAGGTGATGTATGGGCGTGAAGTTGATCGAGGTTTTTGTATCCACCGTCAGCCACGGCACATTGCGCCGCTGGACTTTGCTTTCAAACGGCGAGGGCAGGCCATAGCCGCTTTCATCCACCCCCGGCCCCAATTCCTTGCGCCACGGCTGAACCTTTGTAATCGCGGTATCCGGCGCGGCTGCGGCCTTGCTGGCCGCCAACCCACCCGCAGCGGCAAGCCCACCTTTCAAAAAGGCGCGCCGACCTGTTTTGGGTTTATCCGCCATCAGGCCCCCTTCAGGTTCCGAGGATTTCGACCGATTGCCGTGGTTCGACCACCACAGTGCCTTTGCGCTTGATATAGCTTTCGACCACATCCCAGATTTGCGGCCCTTGGGTGCCCTCGTTCACACTGGCCCAACCGGCAACCACATAGGTTTTGGCCGGATCAATCGCCTCGCCGGTTTTCAGGAAGGTCATGTTGGAGACCCGACTACCCTGCTTTTTGCTGATATCGAAGCTGAAACTCATGCCGCCAACCCGCACCATATCGCCGCCCTGTTGCAAATAGGGATCAGGGTTGAACAGGTTGTCACCGACATCTTCCAGAACGATGTTCAGAAACTCGCCGGTCATTTCGGTGCGGTACGCTTCGCCGTACGTCATTGAGGTGACGCCGAAAATATCCTCGCGGGTGATGTCGGAGCCGGGCAACAGGGACGGCCCCCAACGCACGCCGGGCGACAGGGCGATATCGGCCTCGCGTTCTTCGATCAGGGCATCAAGGATCAAATCATCCCATGTGCCGTTGAAATTGCCACGCCGGTACAGCAGGCTGTCGGTCTGGCCGATCACCTCGGACATCTGATCCAGATAAGGCGCGCGTTGTTCATCGACCACGGCGGTGACGGCCTTGTCGGCCTCAATCACATCCGAGAATATCGGGATCAGTTTGTGGCGAAAGCCCATCATCCGGCCCTCGCGCACATCCAGATCAACCCGGCTGATAAACTTGCCGTTGGAGCCCGAGGCCACGATGATGGTCTCACCCACCAGCACCGGTTCGGGCAGCGCGTCATGGGTATGGCCTGACAGGATCACATCGATGCCTTTGATATTTCCGGCCATCTTCTTGTCAACGTCAAAGCCGTTATGGGACAGCAGAACCACCAGTTCCGCCCCCTTGGCCCGCACTTCATCAACCATTTCAGCCATGCGCTGCTCGCGGATGCCAAAGGAAAATTCGGGGAATTTCCAGCGTGGATTGGCGATCGGCATATAGGGGAAGGCTTGCCCGATCACGGCGATTTTGACGCCGCCACGCTCGAAAAACTTGTAAGGTTCAACCAGATCGCTGGGTTCATCCCATTCGCTGTCATAGATATTCGCACCAAGGGCTGCGAACGGCAGGCTGGCGATATGTTCCTGCATCTTTTCGGTGCCGAGCGTAAATTCCCAATGGAACGTCATCGCGTCAGGCCTAAGCGAATTCATGGCGTTGACCATGTCCTGGCCTTCGGTCTGGAAGCAGGTATACGAGCCATGCCATGTATCGCCACCATCCAGCAGCAAAGCATCGGGGCGGTCAGCGCGGATTGCGTTGATGACGGTGGAAATCCGGTCAAGCCCGCCCATGCGGCCATATGATTTGGCCAAAGCGCCAAAATCGTCATAGCTGAGGGCGTAGGCAGAGGCGCTGCCATCATCAATGCCATAAAGCCGGCGGAAATCGGCACCGGTGATGTGGGGCACATTACCCTTGGCACCGCCGACGCCGAGATTTACCTCAGGCTCGCGGAAATAGATCGGCTTGAGCTGGCCGTGAATGTCGGTGATGTGGATCAGGGAAACATTGCCGAAGGTGTCAAACTCCAGCAGTTTGTCTTGGGTCAGGCTTTGCTGGGCCGCCAGCCGCGACCATTTGCCGAAACCGGATGCGCCGTAAATGGCGGTGGTGGCCATCGAGGCCTGTAAAAAGTCACGCCGGGAAATCATTTCTTCACTCCTGTCAAGGAAACCGCTTTGCGGTGTGGATACGAAAAAGCCCTCCCCTCACCCGAGGGAAGGGCTTTGTTTCAAGTCCCGAAGGTTGGGGTCAGTTGCGCACTGACGGCCCTTCGATGGGCAAACCGTTGCCACGCGATGCCACATAAAACTGTAGCGCGCGGAACTCTTCGCCGCCAACTTTATAAGGCGTTGCACGAATGTTTTTCATGCAGCCCTTGAAGCGGCCCTGCGCCGTGTTCAGCTTGGCGTTTTTCAAACGATACGCCGGAAAGCCGTTAAGCTGACCCTGGGACAGGTGGTCGGCACGGATCATCACGCCGTAATTGTCTTCGTGGCAATTGGCACAAGACATATCGAGCTGACCAACGCGGGTATAATAAATCTCTTTACCTTTTTCCCATGTTGCCGCAGCCGGACCGTCAGTTTTGACGTTGATGATATCGCCGCGTGACTGAAGGCTGATAAGCGCAACCATGGCGGCCATTTTGCCGCCGGAATACTTCCACTTGTCAGCGCCCATGTATTTTACACGGCTCTCGTTGATGTAATCCTCGAGCGTGTAAACCTCGCCTGCGGCTTCGTTCCACTTTGGCATGACGGCTCGAAGACCGGCGAAACTTTCCGGCTCACCGTGGCAATCCGCGCAGGATTTGCCTGCACTGCCTTCTGGTGTTGACCATGTTTCCCAAGCCTGATCGACAAAGATCATGCCCGGATTGTCAAAGTCATCCAACTGCATTGCTTGTGTTTCAGTCGAACGGAAAACCCAACCGGAAAACAGTTCTGGAAGGGGGGAACCCGCTGGCGCTTTGACATGTGTTGGAATTGTAACGCCGTCGATGGTCATTACGGCATCCGTTGGTTCATTTGCTTGTGTCGCAAAGCCAAGCGACAAGGCTAGCATTCCGCCCGCCAGAATTGATTTTGTTATTTTTTTCATGGCTTAAAACTCCCTGATTTGTGTTTGCGTTTTAGCCAATGGCGATCGGCTTGCTGGTTTCGTAAACGGATCCGTCATCGTCGGTCCATTTGAAGGCCAGATCGCCCGCCGCCTCGATTTTCATCTGAAACTCGAAAAACGGGTTTGTCGAAACTGCCGGTTCGACGTTGACCGTAATCACGTTTTCGCCGTTGAAGTTTGCCTCGAACAGATTGATGATCTTGCGCGGGATCTTGTTGCCCTCTTTGTCTTTACGCTGACCCGATTCCATCTTGTGGTTAATCAGGGTCTTGACCGTAAAGTACTCGCCCGCCGCAACGGACTTGGGGACTTTTACGCGTGGTTTAATAGCCATTGTTGATGTCTCCGAATTTGCTGATTAGCCGCCGCAGCCGCCGATTGTTACCTTGACCGACTTGCTGCTCTGGATGAACGAGCCGTCCGCCAGTTTGGCGACCGCAATCACGTCCTGCGTACCTGCGAGCCGGATGCGGGTTGATAGGCGGGATTCCGCGCTGGCACCGAAATGTGCAACCATGACGCGTGGCGTCGGGTTGCCGGTTGCAACCAGCATGATGCTTGCGGCACCCGGAGCTGCCATTTTCATCGGAACGGTGTTGCCGTTTTCCGCGATCTCAGGTGCTGTCAGCTCGATATCGCCTTCGCCGACGGCTGCGCCGCCAGTGAATTCAGCGATAATGGCTGCCGCATCGTCGGTTGCTGCCTGGGCAAAACTTATGGGCAAGAGCGTGACTGTTACCGCCGCGCCACCCAGTGCCAGGGTCTGTCTTCTGGACAGGTTCATAAAACTCTCCACTCTTGTAGGGTTTTCAGATAGGCCAGCACGTCTTCAACCTGCTGGGCCGATAGAATGGTCTTGCCGTCAAATTTCTTGAGCGGACGGGCACCATTCGTCGTGCGATAGAATGAGGGCATGATCGAGCCTTCAAACGTGTTTTTGGAATTCACCAGAATACCGCGCAATTGCGCTTCTTCCCAGCGGCCCGCAACACCGTCAAGCGGTGGGCCGACTTCGCCGTGGAACGGCTGTTCGGACAAATCGGTATTCACATGGCAGGCAAGACAGTTGCCTTGCTTGCGGTTTGCGAAAACTTTCCGACCGTTTGCTGCATCCCCTGCAACACCGGTCAACGATGCGGTTACGGCACCTTCTGCAAAAACGACATCATCAGCTTTGATTTCGCCTGCAAATGCAAACGAAGTCATGGCCAAAAGTGATGCCGGAATGAGTGCCAGTTTGTATGGCTTCATTGATTCCTCCCTGGTTATATTCAATCAACTCTATGTGAGAATCGCAAATTACGCAATGATAAATTCAGATGCTTGCATACGAACGAACGCCAACCGGACTTATTCAACCCTCAAAAGGGGTTAGCCCGATCGGTCGAAAAAGGCGCAAGGCAGGTGCGGTTAACCTATTACCGCTGCGGTGTAGTTGGGGAATGTCAGCAACAGCCACTGGGCGATTCTGTTGATCTGGCCGGTCAGGATAAGAACGCCAAACACGATCAGCAACACGCCGGTGATTTTCTCGATCCGGCCCAGATGCTTGCGAAAGCGGGCGAAGAACTTCATGAAGGTGCTGGCAAAGATCGCCGCCAGAATGAACGGCAGCGTCATGCCGATGCCATAGGCCACCAGCAACATAATCCCCTGCGCGACCGTGTCCAATGAGGCGGCGGTCATCAGGATGACGGCCAGAATTGGCCCGGCGCAGGGCGTCCAGCCAAAGGCGAAGGCCAGCCCGATCACATAAGCCCCCAGCAGGGATGATGGTCTGTCCCTGATTTCAAACCGGGCTTCGCGATAGAGCAGCGGAATTTTCAGAAGTCCGGTAAAGTGCAGGCCAAGCACGACAATCAACGTCCCCGCAACATAGCCCAGAATATCCGAATATTGCCGCAAGGCTTGCCCAAAAGCGGTTGCCGCCGCCCCAAGCCCGGCAAAAATCGTGATGATCCCGGCGGCAAAAAACACTGACGCCAAAATCACCCGGCGGCGCGAACCGTCGTTCAGCGCGCCATCATCGGTGAACTGGTTCATGGTTATTCCGGCGAGGTAAGCCAGATAGAACGGCACCAGCGGCAAGACGCAAGGCAACAGAAACGAGAACAGCCCGGTGATGAACGCCCCGCCATATGTAACATCAAGAAACATGCCGCATCCTTGCTTTCGTCACTAAATCATATTATGATTTGTCTATATGTCTTATGATGAATCGGGATGTGGAACAATGGCGATATTTCGGGTTGTGTTTCAGGCAGTGGTTTTGAGCCTTGCATTTTCGGCGGCAGCCGCCGCCCAAACCACGCTTCTGATGTTCGAGGAAATCGGCTGCCCCTATTGCGAGCAATGGCGGGCCGAGGTTGGTGTCGTTTATAGCAAAACCGAAGAAGGCAAGCGCGCACCGGTCAAGATCATATTGCTGGGCGAGCCTTTGCCCGAGGGTGTCAGCATCGGTGCCGAACCCTTTTATACACCAACATTCGTTCTGCTGGATGACGGGCGCGAGGTTGGCCGGATCGAAGGTTATCCCGGTGAGGCGTTCTTTTATGGCCTGCTCAACCGGATGCTGAACAATCTGGATAAACGCAAAGCCGGTTCCGGCTGATTTGGTCCCAGACATTTCGGGGACACGGAATTGTGTTTTCGTTGATTCCCTATCAAACTTGTGTCAGGTGTTGTTACCAACGATGGGGCAGGACACAAAAATATGCAGCTTTCGGCCCGGATTGTCCGGTCTTCTTTGTTTCCCCTCTGCGTGCGTTTCTAGGCGCGAACGGGGTTGCGGATGGCACTAGTGGAATTCGACAAAGGTCTGGACGAGGCGCAGATGGATCTGATGATCCGCAAGGCCCTGATCGCGGCCGACTTTTTGAAGGCTCTGGCCCATGAAGGCCGGTTGCTGATCCTGTGCCATCTGGCGTCGGGCGAAAAATCGGTTTCCGATCTGGAACAGCTTTTGCACTATCGTCAGGCCGCCGTGTCGCAACAACTGGCGCGATTGCGACTGGAGGGGCTGGTGAAATACCGCCGCGAGGGTAAAGCGATTTATTATTCGCTGGTCGATGAAAAATCGCGCAAGGTGATTGAACTGGTTTACGATCTGTTTTGTGATCTGCAAGAGCAGGGCGATCAGCCTGCGGGGAACGAATAGGGGGGCGTCGCATGGATTTCTTTTCGGTTGGCGTGCTTGTAGCCCTTGTCGGCCTTGCCGGTGGCACCATTTTGGGCCTCGCGGCGCGGCTTGGTGGTTTCTGTACGCTGGGGGCAATTGAAAGCGCGTTTTATGGCGGAAACCAGACTCGCCTGCGCATGTGGGGTATCGCGCTTGGCGTGGCCATTATCGGCACCTTCACGCTTGCCCAGTTTGGCCCGCTCAACATTGCCGATACGTTTTACGCCAGCATTAAATGGAACCCGTTTGCCAGTATCGTTGGTGGGCTGATGTTCGGCTATGGTATGGCCTATACTGGCAATTGCGGCTTCAGTAATCTTGCCCGCATCGGGGGCGGTGATTTGCGTTCGCTGGTGGCCGTCATCGTGATCGCCATATTCAGTTCGATGACTTTGGGCGGCCCGTTTGCCGCGATCCGCGAATACCTGTTCCCGCAGCGCGCGTCTGAAAGCATGCAAAGTTTCGCCTATCTGTTTGAAAGCATGTCGTCCATTCCTGCGTTCTATTTCGCCTATGTGATCGGGCTGGTGTTCATCGGCTGGGCGCTGGCCTATCCCGGATTGCGCAACAACCGGACCTCACTGTTCTGGGCGGTCATGGTCGGGTTGGCGATTGTCAGCGCATGGTGGGGCACGTCATGGATTGCCGATGCCAGCCTTGGCGGGGTCGATGTGCAGGGGCACTCCTATACCGCGCCGCTTGGCCGGTCGCTGATATATGCCATGACATCCACGGCGGGGGGGATCAACTTTTCGGTCGGCTCGGTTGCTGGTGTGGTTTTGGGCGGTTTCCTCGGCTCGGCCATCAAGGGCCATTTCCGTTGGGAGGCCTGCGAAGACCCGCAAGAGCTAGGCCGCCAGATGTTCGGCGCGGCCCTGATGGGCGTCGGTGGCGTGGTGGCGCTGGGCTGTACAATCGGGCAGGGCCTGTCGGCGTTCTCAACCCTGACCTATTCGGCCCCGGTGACCGTTGCCGCAATCATTGTTGGAGCGATAGTTGGTTTGCGCCAACTGGTGTCCGGTTTTCAGCCCGAGTAACCCCGCACGCTTTCCTGCCAATAGACCCTTGAACTACGGATTGACAGAACGCCTGTCTTCCTCCCATCATCGCATATGAAATGAATTTCTCGAAATTCTTGACGAACGGCCCGCCAAAGAATAAACCGACCGGTAGGTCAGTTAATAAAGCAGGCCAAAACGGGGCCGAGTACCAGCGATTTGCATCAATCAAGGGAGAAGACATGCAACTGAAATCCAAACTAATCACCGTGACGGCAGGGGTGGCATTCGCCGCCATGACGTCTGTATCGGCATTTGCCCAGCAAGTGACCCTGACTATTTCATCCTGGGCACCACCGACCCACGGCGTCAACGCCATCCTGTGGCCGGAAATGATTAAGGAAATCGAGGCCGCTACCGATGGCCGCGTCACCGCCGAGATCAAATACGGCCTTGCCAGCCCCCCCGCCCAATACGACCTGATCCTGGATGGGGCTGCCGACATCACCTGGATATTCCACGGTTATACGCCGGGTCGCTTTGTCACCACCAAGATGATTGAGCTGCCGGGCTATGTCGGCAGCGCCGAGGCTGCATCGGTCGCCGATTGGCGTGCCTATGAAAAGTTTTTTGCCCCCCTGAACGAGCATAAGGGCGTAAAGGTCGCGGGCCTGATGACCCACGGCGAGGGCGTTGTTCACTCCTCCACCAAGATCGATTCGCTTGACCAGATCGCCGGTTTGAAACTGCGTATCGGTGGCGGTGTTTCGGGTGACGCGGGCAAGGCTTTGGGTGCCAGCGGCATTCGCGTGCCAGCGCCGAAGGTTTATGAAAC
Source organism: Alphaproteobacteria bacterium (assembly GCA_013151535.1). GTDB lineage: Bacteria > Pseudomonadota > Alphaproteobacteria > Rhodobacterales > Rhodobacteraceae > UBA5972. Next base: position 10,561 of record JAADIC010000323.1, read on the forward strand.
CCTGGCCTCCAATGCGGCCGATGGTGTGATGATGCCGATGGAAGGCAAAGCCAGCTTCAAACTGTTTGAAGTGGCCCAGAACACCTATACGGTTCCCGGCGGCTTTTATCGCGGCTCGTTCGCGATCATCATGAATCAGGACAAGTTTGACTCGTTGTCAGCCGAAGATCAGGCCGCACTCAACACCGTGTTTGGCGAAAACCTGTCCAGAATTGGCGGTGCCATGTGGGATACGATCGATCAGGTCGGTGCCGACAAACTGGCAGCCTCGCCGGACAACACGCTGACCGAAGCCTCGCCTGAGGACGTGGCCAAATGGAACGCGCTTGCCGGGCCGATCATCGACAATGTAATCGCCGAGATCACCGCCAAAGGTATTGACGGGGCAGCGGCCTATAAGTTCATCACCGATACGATGAAAAACTATTGATCGGGTGACCGGTTAAGCATTGAAATGGATGCAGGGCCTTTGATTTGGCCCTGCATTTTCGTATTTCGGATGATGTGAACAGGAATAGACGCGTGCGCAAACTTTCCCAATCCCGCATTTGGCA
>JAADIC010000101.1 GCA_013151535.1 Alphaproteobacteria bacterium
GCATCGACAACTCGGAAACGGCCCCAAAATCTCGCAACCCACGAACTTATTTACCAATTCAATCAAATGACATCGTTTCGCTGAGGCCTCTCATGACTATCAAATATTTCATGGAAGGATTTTTTGGCGAAGCGGATACGAAAGGTCGCCGTCAAATATTTAGGCTTAAGGGCTTAGCTGAGCGCTCAGAATACAATGGCAAAACTTTCGCGGAATTGACTGCAAAAGACCAGCGAAAGCTTAGAAACTCCACCCTTAGAGTATCCGTATTGGTCAAGGGCGTTGCTCCTGCCACATTCTGTCCTCTTGGATGAGGGCATTTGCGAGGATTACGAGCTTTCGCATGATTGCTGTGAGTGCGACTTTTGATGGTTTTCCTGCTGCCTTCAAAGCCTTATATTTTGCGGCTAGGTCTGGATTGAAGCGACTGGCAACCAGGGCGGGCATGTAGAGGGCTTCACGCAGGAACTTGCGACCGCCCTGAATAAATCTCTTGCCTTTCCAGGCACCAGAATCGCGTGCGATCGGGGCGAGGCCCGCGAGACTTGCGGCTTGTTTCGCCTCAAGAGAGCCCAGTTCTGGGATTTCCGCGATCAGCGCGGCGGCGGTGATCCGGGAGATGCCTTTGATCGAGCTGAGAATGGCGGATTTTCGCGCGAGCTGCGGCTCGGTGGCAATCAGGCCCTGCATCTCGGCTTCCAAAGCCGTTAACTGTTTTTCGATCTGGCGCAGACATGCTTTGTGCTGGGTCTCAAGCAGTGCGAGGGTCATTCGCTGAATACGCATACCTGTTCGCGCCGGCGCCCGGCTCTGTTGCTTCAAACCAATCCGGCTGGATGAAACGCCCTAACTCCGGGTCGTAGTGGCGGGCGTTGAGGTATTGCAGGCCTGCGTCGGTGTCGAAGCGTTCTCCCGCTGCCACGACAGGGTTTTGAGGCACTCAAAAGTGGTATGAAGCCTTTGGTTTCAAGCGCCACCGCTGGGTTCACGTTCCAGTCCTCGATCTCGCCAAACTTGCGGTAGGGGCGCGCTGACCCTGTTGAAATCCCTTTGCTGCGTTACTTACGCTTGACGCCAAACCGGTCAGGGTTTCTAACCAGAGGGAGTGACTTAAGGTAAGGAAAGCCCATGACCACCCGCGCCCAAACCATCGGTGAAATTCTTGCTCGGGGGGCTGGTTCGCATCCGGCGTTTCGCGCGCCTGACCGACCGGTTCTGGATTTTGCCGGACTTGGTGAATTCGTCGAACAAACCAGCGGTGCGTTGGTGGCGGCAGGGGTTGGGGCGAATGACAAGATTGCGATTGTCTTGCCCAACAGCCCCGAGGCCGCAACTGCATTTCTGAGCGTCGCCAATTGCGCCATCGCGGCACCTTTGAACCCGGCCTATAAACAGGACGAGTTTGATTATTACCTGCAAGACCTCGATGCCAAAATGCTGCTTTGCAGTGATGCGAACGGGCCTGCGGCGACCGCTGCCAACGGGCTTGGCATTCCGGTTGCTCTGATCTCGGTTGATGCGGATGCGCCCGCTGGCGTGTTCGACCTTGATTTGCCCAAAGGCAAGCCGCAGCCGCTAAGTGCCGCCAAACCCGACGACATCGCGCTGGTTTTGCACACATCGGGCACCACGTCGCGCCCGAAACTTGTGCCGCTGACCCATCGCAATGTGTCTGCCTCGGGGCAAAACGTGGCCGCCTCGCTGGGCCTGACGGCGGATGACACCTGCATGAACGTGATGCCGCTGTTTCACATTCACGGCCTGATCGCGGCGGTGCTTGGCTCGCTCAGCGCCGGTGGCTCGATCTATTGCACACCGGGGTTCAATGCGCTCAAGGTGTTTTCATGGCTCAAGGATGCAGCACCTAGCTGGTACACGGCGGTGCCGACCATGCATCAGGCGATTGTGGCGCGCGCGGCGCGCAACGCCGACATCGTGGCGGCGACCAAGCTGAAATTTGTGCGCTCCTCCTCCTCCTCGCTGCCACCACAGGTGATGGCGGATATTGAGGCCACCTTCGGCTGCCCTGTGGCCGAGGCTTATGGTATGACCGAAGCCGCGCATCAGATGACCTGCAACCCGATTGGTGCGGACAGGCGCAAAGCCGGTTCTGTCGGCCTGCCCGCTGGGCCTGAAGTTGGCATCCTGACCGCCGATGGCGTGACAAAGGAGGCCGAGGCTTTGGGTGAAATCGTCATTCGCGGTGAAAACGTCACCCTTGGCTATCTCGCCAATGACAAGGCCAACGTGGAAAATTTCCTGCCGCCCGAAGAGGGCCAGTTCACATGGTTCCGCACCGGCGATCAGGGCAAGTTTGACACGGACGGTTTCCTCTATGTGACCGGGCGTTTGAAAGAGATCATCAATCGCGGCGGTGAAAAAATCTCCCCGCGCGAGGTCGATGAAATCCTGATGGATCACAGCGCGGTGGCACAGGCCGTGACTTTTGCCGTTCACCACGACAAACTGGGCGAAGACGTGGCCGCCGCCGTGGTTCTGAAAGATGGGGCAAGTGCCGAGGCCAAGGATATTCGTGCCTTTGCCTCTGACAAATTGGCAGCCTTCAAAGTGCCGCGTCAGGTGCTGATCCTTGAGGAAATCCCCAAAGGGGCAACTGGCAAGCTGGTGCGCATCGGTTTGGCCGAAAAACTGGGGCTGGAGTCACCGAAATGACCAGGATTTGCATTTATGGCGCGGGCGGCATCGGTGGTTATCTGGCCGTGTGTTTGGCCAGAGGCGGGGCCGATGTCAGCGTGATTGCCCGCGGCCCGCATCTGGCGGCGATCAAGGCGAATGGCTTGACGCTGGACAAGGACGGGGGGCGTGAAACCGTTCAGTTGCAGGCCAGCGACAACCCTGTTGATCTTGGCCCGCAAGACTATGTAATCATTGGCTTAAAGGCCCATTCCATCCCGCCGATTGTTGAACAGTTCGCCCCCCTTATGCACGACAAGACCGCAATCGTTTCAGCGGTGAATGGCGTGCCGTGGTGGTATTTCTACAAGGCAAACACCGGCACGGTTCTGGACGGAAAACCGGTTGAAACCGTCGATCCCGATGGTGCGCAATGGTCGTTTTTTGGCCCTCAGCGCGCCATCGGTTGCGTGGTTTATCCGGCTTGCGAAATCTCTGAGCCCGGCGTGATCCTGCACAAAAGTGGCGACCGTTTCTCGCTTGGTGAGCCCAATGGCGAACGCTCGGAACGGGCGGTTCTGCTATCTGATCTGATGCGCGCTGGTGGGCTGAAAGCCCCGGTAAAGCCGCGCATTCGCGATGAAATCTGGATCAAACTTTGGGGCAATTGCTCGTTCAATCCGATCTCGGCTTTGACCGGGGCCAGCCTCGATCTGATCGGCAATGATCCGGCTTTGAGGCGGCTGGTGCGCGCCATGATGGAGGAATGTCGCACTGTCGGCCTTGCCCTTGGCGCGCGGTTCAACGTGTCGCTGGAGCGCCGGATTGACGGGGCGGCGGCCATCGTCGGCCACAGGCCTTCAACCCGTCAGGACGTGGAACTCGGCCGCCCGATGGAGCTGGACGCGCTGGTGGTTTCGGTGCTGGAACTGGCGCGCAAACTGGACATCGCCACGCCTGCGCTTGATGCGGTCGGCGCATTGGTGCGAATGCAGGGCGAGGTGCTGGGGCTATATCAGCGCCGGGACGCGGTTGAGGCGATGATCGCGCCCAAAACCGGGTCCGGTTAACCCGTTTCGCCTGATCTGAGCACCCCAGAGCCGCCTCCGAGAGGCCTTAATTGCTCTCCTCGTAATCCAGTTCGCCGTCATACCAATACCGAATGGCGCGGCCTTTTTTCGCGCCGTTGACATAGGTTATGGCGTCGTTCAACGGGTGCCCGCCGCCGTCGGAATCCGTGTAATAACTGATCTCCAAACCGTTTTTCTGCCCGTCCAGATAATCGGTTCTGAGGATCAGGTAGCCGGAATTCACACTGAACTTGACACCTTGCAGGCCTTTTTCATCTTTGGTTTCAACACTTTGCATCGCACCGTCATGGTCAAAGGCCAACACCTGTGCCTTGTGGGTGCCGTCCGCCGGGATTTCCATTCTTTCCAGCAGGCCGGTTTCTTTATCCAGCACAAACGGTTCAGCGGTTTTCTGCCCGTTCGCCATCGTGATTACGGATACGAGTTTGCCTTCATTATAGCTCCAAAGGGTGCCAGTTTTTTCGTCATCGACATAGGTTCCCCGCTCGCTGATATAATTCACGCCATCATACCCGACCGTGTAATTTTCATAAGGGCCGTTCCTTTTGTCGCCCCTGTAAACGCCCCAATAGGTCAGATTTTCGCCCCGATAATCCGCCTGAATACCGTTCTTGCGATCCTTGACGTAGCTGTTCAACTCCGTCAGTTGGCCGTTTTCAAATTGCCGCCAGACACCGGTATCATCGTTGTCGTCGTAAAACTGCTCGTAGCTCAGCAAACCGTTTTCATCCAGACAGGCGGTTCGGCCGTTTTCGTGATAGACATCCTTTTCCGGATAGCCCTTGCGCCCGGCGATACAACGGGCTGAGCCATCGGGGAAATAGTCGATCTTCGGCCCGTCCGGGACCTCCCATGCGATCAGGTTGGTGACGGTTTGCACCTGTCCGCTGTTTTCAAAGAACTCCAGGTTGATAAAACGCCCTTCGTCGGTCTTGCGGCGCAGTTCCGATACAGCACCTTTTCTGAACTCAATCCGGAAACCGGCTTCAAGACCGTCTACATATTTTGTCAGGCTTTCGTCCCGAAACGAGGACCAGCCGTTCAGCGGCGGCGTTTGGCTTTCGTCACCACCGTAAAGCTCGCGCATGGCATTGCCATCAATGCGGTAAGGGGGCGGGCCGCCATTGTCCCAGTTCGCCGGATAAACCGTGTTCAAATTATCGTAAGCAACCAGCGTTTTGATATCCAGCGCGGCGATAACCTGTTGCATCGTCAGGTTTCCAAGAGCCGCATACGGCCACGAATCCGCTGCGGGGATATCTTGGCCCAGCCCTTTTGGTGCTGCCGGTGTTTGCAACGGCGGGCGCAATTCGTCAAAACCCGGATCGGGAACGGGGATGTATTTTGCCATCTCCCCGGCGTCCGGCAAGTCAATTTTCGGGGCCTCGTGGCGCTTGAAAGGGTCGTCTGGTAAAACAGGCAGGATAATGTTGATATAACCGGTTTCGTCGCTCGCCACCTCTCCGCTCTTAATGGCGCCATTCACGTTGGCGGTCTCTGGCGCGACGGTCTCGGGCAGATCGGCGCTGGTCTGGACCGAAGGCGTTTTATCAACCGGATTTACCTGCTCGACCGGGACAGTTGCGGTTTTCTTTTGTGGCGTTTTAAGGCTGCCGTCTGTTGCGCCACCGGTCTGGCTGTCACCCGAGCCCGATGGCAGCGCGATCGGCGCACCGGGTGGGGCAATGGCGGCAACTGGCAGCGGGGCCGCCGGTGCCGCTACGGGTAGCGCCAGTCTTGGCGGCGCAGGTCTGGACGCCACGACAACCCTCGAGGACGCCGCAATATTATAGCCGCCATCCGGCCAGTTGAGATAGACCCGCACTTCGTATTCCCCCTCGGGCAGTGCGGTGAACACATTCTGGCCAGCCGCGGGTTTTCCTTCCAGCATGACCAGTTCAAAATACTGCTCGGGGCTATGATCGAGGGCCGATATGGCCAGCCAATCCTGACCCATGGCGGGCAAGCCGCTGAACTGGACTTCGATCGGCTCGTCCGGTTTGAAAACCGGCTTTATCGGGGCGATCAGCGGGGTGCCTAACCCTTGCGCAACAGGGTCAGGCGCTTGACTGGCCTCGGGGGCCACAGCGCTCAGCACAAGCTCGGTCAGCGTTTTCTTGAACCCCTGTTCCTGCATCCTGAGCAGGTATTTCCCCGGCTGTGTCGGCGCGCTAAATGTCAGCCTGCCATCGGATCGGTTATCAAGATACACCCGTCCGATAAGCGTGTCGATTGACCCTTGCGGTGTGTCGCGCGGGGTATCAATGCCGACAATCGCGATCCAGCTATAGGCGCCGTAATTGGGGGATGCCCGAAAATCGACATCAAACACCTCGCCCGCTTGCACAACCGGCCCGCCGGGCAGATCAAGCGCGGCGCTGTCTTTGTCAATCTCGATCCGCAGCGGCACATCAACAAGAAGAATTCCGTTCTGGCGATCATACATCCAGAGCCGATATTCACCCAGAAAACCGGGCACTGTCAGGGTCATCACGCCATCGATACGCCCGTTGACGATCTCTTGGGCGTAATGATCGGGTTCGGGGGATTGCGCCGCATTGTTTTGAACGAACCCGACCCATGAGCGCACGCTCAGATCCGAAAGGGCGGTGAACATCACGTCGATTTTGTCACCGGGATGCAGAACCGTGTCACCAGCCGCATTCAGGTTGTCGCCCAGAATTTCAAGCGTGAACGGATTGCCAATATCAGCCGCATCGTCGGACAAAACTTCGACCGGGGGCTCATCACTGGCCAGCATTGCATCCAGATTTGTCTGGCCGCGCGTATTGCCCTGCTTGGCGGCTTTGCGAAACCAGGCCTTGGCTTTGTTTCTGTTGAGGGCCACACCTTCACCATCGCGATACATCTCGCCCAGATTGTTTTGCGCGGCGGCGTTGCCCTGCTTGGCAGCAGCCTTGAACCAGTACGCGGCCTTTTTGAAATCGGTCGCAACGCCTTGGCCTTTGTAATACCGCAAGCCAAGACTGTTTTGCGCCCGGTCGTTTCCCTGATCCGCTGCAAGCCTGAACCAGCGCACGGCTTGTTTGTAATCCTGCGCAACCCCTTCGCCGTCCCGGTACATTTCACCGACATAACCTTGCAGGCGGGCGTCGCCCTGTTCGGCCAACGGGCGCCAGTTTGCCAAAGCCTCGGCAAAATCCTGGGCGTTATAGGCCGTCATCCCCTTTTCAAAGGTCGGGACTGTCGTTGCCAAAGCCCCGTCATTGCGCCCAAGGTATTCATCAGCGCAGTCTTGCAATACATTCACCGCCTTGCGGGTGCCGTTCAATTGAAAGCTCTTTTTCCCCAACGGGCCTTCAAGCGAAATCCGGTTACCGCGCTGAAACGCCTTGCGGGCCTTGTCGTTATATCCGAACAGATAGTCGATCGACTCGGAATCTAATATCGATGCCGTGATCGACCCATCGAATTTCTGGTCGATCCTGACCCTTGCCTGAAATGCGTCACCTGTGACCAGCGACCA
>JAADIC010000113.1 GCA_013151535.1 Alphaproteobacteria bacterium
TCTAGGCGTCGCCAAGGGTGAAAGCATGGTTATCATTGGTGGGTCCGGCACCGGCAAGTCGGTTCTGATTAAAACCGTGCTGGGGCTGCTGCGGCCCGATAAAGGTGTGATTTTGGTCGATGGCAAGGACGCGACCGAGGGTGATCGTGATGCGTTTCTGGCGCGGTTCGGCATGTTGTTTCAGGGCGGCGCGCTGTTTGACAGCATGCCAGTCTGGCAGAACGTGGCGTTCCGGCTGATGCGCGGCTCGCTCAAGCGGCCACGCGACGAAGCCCGTGAAATCGCTGTCGAAAAACTGCGCCGCGTTGGCCTCAAGGAATGGGTCGCCGACCTTTATCCGGCGGAACTTTCCGGCGGCATGCAAAAACGCGTCGGCCTCGCCCGCGCGATAGCGGCCGAGCCCGAGATCATCTTTTTTGATGAGCCAACCACCGGGCTGGACCCGATAATGTCAGGCGTTATCAACGAGCTGATCCGCGAGATCGTGGTGGAAATGGGGGCAACGGCAATGACGATTACGCATGATATGTCGTCGGTGCGAGCGATTGCCGACAAGGTGGCGATGATCCATGACGGGGTGGTGCAGTGGAGCGGGCCAGTGGGGGATATGGACAACAGCGGCGATCCGTATCTTGACCAGTTTATAAATGCGCGGGCCGAGGGGCCGATTGAGGCGGTGCGGTGATGGAGTATCGGCGTAGGATGTGTGCTCGGCACGCATCACAGCACTCAGCGTTTTGGCCACAGATGCGTGCAGAGCACACATCCTACGGGGAGTTTTGACATGAAAATCCTCCTCAAACTCGCCAACCTCTCGCTGCTGATCCTGTTCCCAGTCGCGTGGTTCGCCCCCTTGATGAAATCTGGCCTCTGGCCGATCCAGTCCTTGCGCGAATATTCGATCATGGACGCGCTGCAAGGCGTCTGGAAGAATGACGTTTATCTGGCCCTGCTGATGACGTTTTTCGCCGTGTTTGCGCCCTATATCAAAATCATCAGCACCGCCCTCATTCAGTTCAACCTGATGTCACCGCGCCTGATGGGGCCGATGCAGTTCATCGGCAAGCTGGCCATGGCCGACATTTATGCGATTGCCATATTCATCGTGATTTACACCGGCATTGATGTGGCCGGTATCTCCGGGCAGGTCGAAACATCATGGGGGTTGTATCTGTTCACCGGCAATGTCATCGCTTCGATCCTGATTTCACATTTCACCCGAAAGTCGCTTGATGGCTAAAGCCTCTGCCTTCACCTGCTCGTCCTGCGGCGCGTCCCACAAAAAATGGGCCGGGCGTTGCGATGCCTGTGGGCAGTGGAATTCGATTGTCGAGGAGGCCGCTTTAAGCACTGGCCCCGCGAAAAAGTCCCTCGGGGCAGCCAAGGGGCGGCGGATCGAGTTGAGCAATCTTTCGACCCAAGACGCCCCTTTGAAGCGCGCCCAGTGCGGCATTGCCGAGTTTGATCGGGTGCTGGGCGGTGGCCTTGTGCCCGCCTCGGCCATCCTTGTCGGCGGTGATCCCGGGATTGGTAAATCGACGCTATTGCTGCAAGCCGCCGCCGCCTTTGCCCAGAAAGGGCTGAAATCGATCTATGTGTCGGGTGAAGAGGCCCCGAGCCAAATCCGAATGCGGGCTGAGCGGCTGGGCTTGACCAAAGCCCCGGTGCAACTGGCCGCCGCCACCAATCTGCGCGACATTCTGACGACGCTGGACGGCGAACGCCCGGATTTTGCCATTATAGACTCCATTCAAACCATGTGGGCCGATCATGTGGATTCAGCCCCCGGTTCGGTTTCCCAAGTGCGCACCGCCGCCCACGAGCTGACCACCTTCGCCAAACGGCGCGGCATTTCGGTGGTGCTGGTTGGCCACGTCACCAAAGACGGCCAGATCGCAGGCCCGCGTGTGGTTGAGCACATGGTCGACACCGTGCTGTATTTCGAGGGCGAGCGCGGCCATCAGTTCCGCATATTGCGCGCCGTCAAAAACCGCTTTGGCCCGGCAGATGAAATCGGGGTGTTTGAAATGACCGGCGCGGGGCTGGCCGAGGTCACCAACCCCTCGGCCCTGTTCCTGTCGGAACGCGACCGCCCCGCCTCCGGTTCGGTGGTGTTTGCAGGCATCGAGGGCACGCGCCCGGTGCTGGTGGAAATTCAGGCGCTGGTGGCACAATCGGCCTTGGGTTCACCACGGCGCAATGTGGTCGGCTGGGATGCCGGGCGTTTGTCGATGATATTGGCGGTGCTGGAAAGCCGCTGCGGCGTCAGCTTTGCCGGCATGGATGTATATCTGAACATCGCGGGCGGCATGCGTATCTCCGAGCCTGCCGCCGATCTGGCCGTGGCCGCCGCCTTAATGTCGGCACGCCAAGACCACGCGCTGCCCACCGACACCGTGGTTTTCGGCGAAATCAGCCTTTCCGGCGCGCTGCGCCCGATTTCACAGGCCGAGGCGCGCATCAAAGAGGCAACAAAACTGGGTTTTACCGCTGCATTGGCGCCGTCAACGATTAAATCGGCGACAAGTGGCGGATTTCGCATTAAAAAACTTTCAGACCTTGGTGAATTCATTATAGAGGTCTTTGGGGATATCGAAAGCTAGAGCACGGGAACAGGTTCGCCATGGAAGGTTTCACAATAGTAGACGGCGCGGTTGCCGGGATCATATTGATCTCGGCCGTATTGGCGTTCTCGCGCGGCTTTGTGCGCGAGGTTCTGTCGATTGCCGGTTGGGTTCTGGCGTCGGCAATTGCCTTCGTGTTTGCACCGCAAGCCGAACCGCTGGTCAAGGAGATCCCGATTGCCGGTGATTTCCTGACGGATAGTTGCGAATTGTCAATTCTGGCGGCGTTCTTTGCGGTGTTCGCGGTGGCGCTGATCGTGGTGTCGATTTTCACACCGCTGTTTTCCAGCCTGGTGCAGAAATCCGCCCTTGGCGGGTTCGATCAGGGGCTTGGCTTTTTGTTCGGGGTGCTGCGCGGCGCGGTTCTGGTGGCCGTGGCTTTTGTGCTTTATGACCGGATCGTGCCCGAAGGTCAGGGTATCGAGATGATCGACACCTCGCGCTCGGCGGCAATTTTTGACCAGTCCAAGGACGTGATCGAAAAGCAGATCCCGACCGAAGCGCCGGAATGGATCGTTGGGCGTTACGAGCAATTGACCGGCTCGTGTACATCGAATTCCGCCAAAAGCCCCACAAGCGATTCCGGCGCGTAAAAGTCGTTTATTTCCGATCAATTCGGGTGACTCTTGCCAGCGGGCGGCTTAAGAGGGGGCAATTCTGGCTGCCCCGGGAAATTGCCACATGCGCGATAAAATGCCCCCCTTCTATGCCCACCCTTTCGATGATGATAAATTGCACGAAGAATGCGGCGTATTCGGTGTGATCGGCGTCGCCGAGGCCGCCAATTTCGTCGCCCTTGGCCTGCATGCGCTGCAACATCGCGGCCAGGAAGCGGGCGGCATCGTCAGCTATGATCCTGACACCGGCTTCAATTCGGCCCGGCGCTTTGGCTATGTGCGCGACAATTTCACCAAGGCCAGCCTGATGGGCACATTGCCGGGTGAATTATCCATCGGGCATGTACGCTATTCCACCTCCGGCTCCAAAGGCAACACCGCCATTCGCGACGTGCAACCGTTTTTCGGCGAGTTTTCCATGGGCGGCTGCGCCATTGCCCATAACGGCAATGTCACCAATGCGGTGGCTTTGAGGCGTGAGTTGATCGAGCGCGGTTCGATCTTTTCCTCATCCTCCGACAGCGAATGCATCATCCATCTGATGGCCCGCTCGATCCAGTCCGATATTCCCGAGCGCATGAAGGACGCGCTGCGCCGCATCGAAGGCGCGTTTTCCATTGTCGCCATGACCCGCTCAAAACTGATCGGGGTGCGTGATGCACTGGGTGTGCGCCCGCTGATGCTGGGCAAGCTGGCCGAGGGTTGGGTGCTTAGCTCGGAAACCTGCGCGCTTGATATCATCGGGGCCGAGTTTATCCGCGAGATTGAGCCGGGTGAAATGGTGGTCGTAACCGCCAAGGGTGTTGAAAGCTTCTTTCCGTTCGAGCCTCGCCCCTCGCGGCCCTGCATCTTTGAACACGTCTATTTTTCCCGCCCCGACAGCATTCTTGGCGGACGCAGCGTCTATGAAACCCGCCGCCAGATCGGGGTGGAACTGGCAAAGGAAACACCGGTGGATGCTGATCTGGTCTGCCCCGTGCCCGATAGCGGCACACCGGCGGCGATTGGATACTCGCAACAAAGCGGCATCCCTTACGCCATGGGCATCATCCGCAACCAGTATATGGGGCGAACTTTCATCGAGCCGACCGAGCAGATCCGCAATATGGGCGTGCGCCTGAAGCTGAACGTCAACCGCGCCCTGATTAAAGGCCAGCGGGTCATTCTGGTGGATGATTCAGTGGTGCGCGGCACCACCAGCATGAAGATCAAAGAAATGATCCTCGATGCTGGCGCTGCCGAGGTGCATTTTCGCATTGCATCACCGCCCACCGCCTGGCCGTGCTTTTACGGTGTCGACACGCCGGATCGGGGCAAGCTGCTGGCCTCGGGCATGTCCGAGGATGAAATGCGCGCCCATCTGGGCGTTGACAGCCTGCGCTTTGTGTCGCTTGACGGGCTTTATCGCGCGGCAGGCTATGCCAAGGGCCGCAAGACGTCTTGCCCGCAATATTGCGATGCGTGTTTTTCGGGTGAATACCCGGTGACGCCACGCGATATGCTGGATCAGGGATTTGAAATGAAGGCGGCACAATGAGCGATCCGATGCGCGACAGAATTGCATTAGTCACCGGTGCCTCGCGCGGTTTTGGCGCGGCGGCGGCTGAAGAGCTGGCGGCGCAGGGCTATCATATTGTAGCCTTGGCGCGCACGGTTGGCGCGCTTGAGGAACTGGATGATCGCATTCAGGCGGCAGGGGGTTCCACCACGCTCGTGCCACTGGACATTTGCGACGAAGAGGGGCTGAAACGCCTCTGCCTGTCGATCCATGAACGCTGGGGCAAGCTCGATCTATGGCTGCATTCCGCGATCTTTGCCGGGCCTTTGTCGCCCGCTGGCCATGTGCCGTTAAGCGATTGGGACAAAACGCTGGCGGTCAATATCCGCGCCACCCAGCGGTTGATAACAATGGTTGATCCATTGCTGAAAGCCGGCAAAGGTGCGGCCATATTGCCGGTTGATGACAAGGCCGGAATGAAGTTTTTTGCCAGCTACGGCGCGGCAAAGGCGGCGCAAAAGGCGATTTGGGACAGTTGGGCGGCGGAGAGTGTGAACACCGGGCCAAAGGTTTTGACGATTGCGCCCAAGGCGATGCCGACAGCATTACGGGCAAGGTTCCACCCGGGCGAAGATCGGGACGCCCTGACGCCGTGTCGCGACGAGGCGGCGCGGTTGCTGGCAGAATTCTAGGCCAGCAAGAACGCCAAACAAGAACAAGCGCGAGAACAGGCGCGAAACCAACCAGAGGGAACACAATATGAGCGACGCAATGAACTATCTTCTTCAGGCCCGGCCTGAAGCCATGGGGGCCTATTTCAAGTTTCTGAAAGGCGCCGGAACCCATCTTGATCCGAAAACCCGCGATCTGATCTCGGTCATCACCAAGGTCGATGTGCAGACTGAAAACGGCCTCAAACAATATCTGTCGCGCGCCCTGCGTGGCGGTTGCACCCCGAACGAGATCATCGACGCGTTGCTGATGGCCTTCCCGACGCTGGGTCTGGCCAAGATCATCTGGGCGGTCGACATCATTCTGGCGATGGATATCAGCGATTTCGCGGTCGATGCCCTGAACGCCGATGAAGCATGGCACGATCTGGGGGCCGAGGGTGATTTTGCCGATAAGCAGGCGACCTATCTCAAGGTCGATTACCGCTCGGTCTTTGTCTATCGCAACGGCGACAACCTCAAGGTTTACGACAGCACCTGCCCGCATCAGGTCACCAACATCCCTGAACTGGCGATTTGTGGCAACCACCTGACCTGCCCAAAACACCAGTGGAAATTCGATCTGGAGACCGGTGAGTGCATCGACAAGGGCAACCACCCTTTGAAAAGTTTCGAGGCGCGGATTGAAGGTAGGGTTGTGCAGGCTTGGTGGTAAAGCACAGAGGACCAAATTAAATTGCGGCACTTCGCATTTTGCAGAAATGCCAGCCCCCGACCGCCCCATGGCGGGGGCTTTTGCAACGGTTCAGCCCACTGAAAAGGTTCGTGTGATTGGAATGTCGGGGCAGTTTAACCGGGCGCGTTTTGCCCCCACCCGGTCGGGGGCTGGCATTTCTGTAAAATTTCCAAGCTCGTCGGAATTTCCCTACTTATACTTGCCCTGCCAACGCCCCTCTTTGTGCTTGTTCAGCTTGGTGATCTTCTTGTCTTTCTTGTTCTTATAGGGGTTCTTGTCCGACTGGGACCGCATAAACAGCCGGATCGGTGTGCCGGGCATGTCAAACACCTCGCGCAAGCCGTTGACCAGATAACGGGTGTAACTGGTCGGTAGAAGATCGGGATGCGAGCACATCACCACGAACGATGGCGGCCTTGATTTCACTTGCGTGACATAGCGCAGGCGAATGCGCCGCCCACCCGGCGCAGGTGGCGGGTGCTGCTCCAGCATACCCACCAGCCAATGGTTCAGCCGCGAGGTCGAAATACGCTTGTTCCAGGTCCCGTAAGCCTTCAAAATCGCTTCATTCAGACGATCCAGCCCCTTGCCGGTCAGGGCCGAGACCATGACCATCGGCGCGCCGCGCAATTGTGGCAACAGGCGTTCGAATTTCTCGCGGACTTCGCGCAGGCGGGCCTGTTTGTTGCCCTCCAGATCCCATTTGTTGATGGCGATCACCACCGCGCGGCCCTCGCGTTCGGCCAGATCGGCGATGCGCAGGTCTTGCTGCTCAAAGCTCGAATTTACATCCAGCAGAACCACCACCACTTCAGCAAATTTCACCGCCCGCAGACCATCGGCCACTGACAGCTTTTCCAGCTTTTCCTGCACCTTGGCCTTTTTGCGAATGCCAGCGGTATCAAAAATCCGCATCTCGGTGCCCATCCAGTTGGTACGCACGGAAATCGCATCGCGGGTGATACCAGCCTCGGGGCCGGTCAGCAGGCGATCCTCGTCCAGGATTTTATTGATAAGGGTGGATTTACCGGCATTGGGCCGCCCGACCACGGCGATCTGCAAATGCTTGCCGGGCGGGATCAGCGGCGCATCGCTGTCGGCGTCAAAATCTTCGTCGTCTTCCTCGGTTAAATCGACGTTGATCTCAGGCTCAAAATCCCGATCCGCGAATTTTCGCAAACGGTTCCAGCGCTTGCGCCAGATCGACCATGCCCAGCCCGTGTTCAGCCGATAGCGGCACGGGTTCACCCAGCCCCAGCGAATAAGCCTCGAGCAAACCAGCCTCGGCGGCGCGGCCTTCGTGTTTGTTGGCGGCCAATATCACATGCGCCGAACGCTTGCGCAGGATGTCGGCGAACACCTCGTCTGACGGTGTGATGCCGGTGCGCGCATCGACCATGAACAGACAGACATCGGCCATATCGACCGCGCGTTCGGTCAGGCGGCGCATGCGGCCTTGCAGGCTGTCGTCAGTGATCTCTTCCAAACCAGCCGTATCAATCACCGTAAAGCGCATGGGGCCAAGGCGCGCATCGCCTTCGCGCAAATCACGCGTCACGCCGGGCTGGTCATCGACCAGCGCCAGACGGCGGCCGACAAGGCGGTTGAACAGGGTGGATTTGCCGACATTCGGGCGCCCCACGATGGCAAGAGTAAACGTCATAACGTCCCACAAAGACTGCATAAAAGGATCGGAAACCGCCCCCTATACCCAATCCGGCCTATTTGAAAGCGTTCAATTGCCCGTTCTGCGACAAAATATAGAGCACACCGTCAACGATGGCGGGCGCTGAGGCCGCACCAGACGGGATATCGACGGTCGAGATCAGATCGCCCGAGACCGGATCAAAGCTGCGCAAACCACCGTCGCTTGAGGCAACGATGATACGGCCACCGGCCAGAATTGGCCCGTAATGGGCGTAACTGTCCTTGCGGGTTTTGTCGCGCTTGTATTTCGGCAGATCCACCGCCCAGATCGCCTCGCCGGTTTTGGCGTTGAGCCGCACAAGCTGGGCCGCATCCGAAATCAGGAATACCGAATTATCAACCGGCAAAACCGGGCTGTAGGAGCCTTCGTTGGCGGTCCATAACCGCTTGCCATCACGCCGCGCCACGGCGGTAACCCTGCCACTTTGGTTGGCGGCATAGACCCGCGATTTGGTCACCACCGGATCGCTGGAAATATCGCCAATAGCGGAACGGGCAAAACCGACGCGCGAGCCGGACACCGCAACGCTCCAGACCTGCAAGCCGTTGCGGCTCAGAACCGACATCATTTCACCCGAACTGAACGGCAGAATAACCGAGCGGCCCGCCGCAGCAGGTGACGCCCCACCGATCAACCCGGCGTCAGCCCGGGTACTTTGCTGTTGCCATTCGATCCGGCCATTTTTGGTTTTCAGCGCCCAGGCGCGATTATCGCGCGACACCACGAAAACCCGATTCTTGATGACGGTCGGGGCGGCAACCACCGGCGCATCCAGCTTTTGCACCCAGCGCACGCGCCCGTCGCGCGCATCCATGGCGGTGACTTCGCCAAACCCGGTGGTCGCGTAGATCACGTCATCGCGGTAAGCCAGCCCGCCGCCCGTAGCATCGCCCGCCTTGTCCGAGGCCGGGGTCAGATCGCGCACCCAGATCGCCGCGCCGATGGGCGAGGTCGCCATCACCCGCGATTGTGAATCCAGCGTAAAAATCCGCCCGCCCGCGATGATCGGATCAGACGTGATGCGATATTTGCGTGAATTGCCATTGCCGATATTGCTTGACCAAAGTCGCGTCAGATTGCGCCCCAGCGACAGATTTCCGGCATTGTGATCGGCACCACCATTGCGATGGGTCCAGCTTGATTTGTTGACCTGTTTGGGCAGCTTGATCTTGGCCGAACGGTTGATGACATCGCTGGCGTCGGCCAACTCAACAACACCGCCTTCAAGCCCACTTTCAAGCGAGGCCGACAGCGGGGTGCGCACGTCAAAACGCTCACCCTCGAAAATCTCTTCTTTCTTGGCGCAGGCCACCAGTAGCGAGCCACTCAAAGCCAGAAAAATTAACCGGTTCAGCTTCACTCTGCTCAGCCCCTTGTTCTTACGCGCCGTTATCCGGCGCATTTATGCGACTGATGTTTCAGCCATTATCGCCAGATGCCCCGTCCGTGTTGGACAGATCTCCACCCAAGGCCACAATCAACTGTTGTGCGCGTTGAAGCAAGGCTGGAGTTGCACCGGGTTCATCCAGAAGTGTGGTCAATAGCTCGATCGCCGCGCCATTGTCGCCATATTCGAAAAGCGCGAGAGCCTTTTGCTCCATCGCCAGGGCCCGGAACGGATTTCCCGCCACGGCCAGATCATCCAAAACGGCCATGCGCGCCTCACGATCCTGATCCGAGCCGCGCAGAATGACCGCCTTTAATCTGGCCAATTGGCGATAAGTTTCCGGCGCGGCAGTATCAGCCGCCACCTTATCCAAAAGCGTCAGCGCTGCATCGCGGTTGTCGGCTTCGGCCCTTGCGGCGGCTTCCAGCATGGACAGGAAAACCCTCGCGGATTCATCTTTGACCGTGATCGCGCCCAGCGCATCGGCGCGCGCCGTCACGTTTTCAACTTCAAGCGCGTTCATCACCGTGTCGCCCAGGGTTTGCGCCGCCGCCTGATCGCGGGCTTTGCGCCATTCGTTGAAGGCGGCACCGCCAACCACCAGAACCACGCCGAGGATGGCGATCCAGCCATATCTGCGGAATATCGCAAATAATTTGTCACGGCGCACCTCTTCGGTGACTTCTTCGATAAAGGAATCTGTTTCGGTCAAACCCGTCTCCAGTTTTCGGTGGCGTCTTTTGCCATCTCTTA
>JAADIC010000249.1 GCA_013151535.1 Alphaproteobacteria bacterium
CTTCGCAATCGGTGCGGTCTTTGCCGGTAATCATCGCTTCCATGTCGATGCCGGATATGAATTCGTCATCCATGCGCGCCTCGCACAGCACGGCCAAGGCTTCGAACGAGGCTTCGGTCAGGGTGAATTCCATGTTGTTGATGTAGACGATCAGCTCGTCCCGGCTGATAATCAGGCTGTTGATCTGGATGCCGGCGCGCTCAATCTCGGACATCCGGCGGTTCATGCCCGCGATGTTCACCAGAAACACCAACGCCGAGATCAGGATGGCGGTTGAAAACACCAGCAGCACAAAAATCACGAATCGATAACTGGCAAGCGTGTCGGAAAACGAGGTGCCCGATTGGGCCAGAATTTCCAGCAGTTTGACGCGTTCGAGGTCAGATTGTCGTTCTCGATAAATATCTGTTCAACCCTGTCATTGAACGCATTGGCGTCCGGCAGAGTGTAAAACAACACGATTGCGGCGATCACCAGAATAAAGATGATCGCCGCGATACCAATTGTCAGGGTGGAATTTCCGCCAAGGAATTTCCGCTTTCTAGAATTTGAGGTAGTAACTTCCTGCACTGCTTTGCCTCTGCGCTAAACCCTCGGGTCCAAACTCAGATACTACATTAAGCAGGCTCCATCCGCCAACCTTAATCCGCTTGGCGATGTTCTTCTTGATTTTTCCGGGTTTGCCGCAAATCGAGTCGGGCAGTTTGACCACCCCGTAACTCAGTGTCAGCGGCGAAGTTTTCTTGGCCTTGTAATCCGCGTAACAGGCCGCGCTTGCCTGACCCGCGAACGCGAGGCCAATGGACAAAGCTGTTATATATGCAAGAGTTTTCATCATGCCTGAAACATAGGGCGGAACCCATGTGATATTCAATAACAACGGCACCCTGCCGGGCTTGGCGCGGGCTGTTATCCGATAACATTGCACCGATATTGCCTAACTTTTCCGGTTCAGGCCAGTTTGGCTTATCGGCATCCCCCGGGGCAACACGAACCCTCCGCTCGCTGCCAAATGCCCCGGCCAGAACGGCCACATGAAACCGAAAGACCATATAAGGAAGACCGTCATGAAAACCCAACTGATCGCATTCACAACCGCCACCGCCATCGCTTTAACCGGCCTGAGCGCCGCCCCGGCGCAAGCCAGCCCCGAGGATAATCTGGTCAAGTTTCTGGTCGGGGCCGTCATTATCGGCGCCATCGTCAACGAGGTGAACAGGAACAACACCGCCACAGTCAAACCACATACCCATTACAAAAGGACCAATCCCACCCCCCGCCGTCACACAGCATTTGTAACGCGCGGCAAACCGGCAGCCTGCAAGCGCTCGGCCTATGGCAAGCACGGCCTGAAGGTCTGGTTCCGCAAGTCCTGCATGGCCAAGCGCGGCTGGGAAAAGCACGGCAACGGCGTATGGCACACACATCGGTAAGGGTTTCAACATCGGGTTGCCGAATTTCCCTAGTTCCCAAGTTCCTGTCCGGTAGCCCGATTTGAAACCTCAGAAGAGGGCAGGTGCCCTTCTTCGGCAACGGGGCGGCTTTGGTCGCCCCGTTTGTTTGCGCGGTTGACAAGCGGCCCCGCGCCCTGACACCATCCGCGTCATGCCTGATTTTACCCTTGAAACCATCGCCATGGATAAATGCAGCACCCCCGTCGCCGGGGTTGACGAGGTTGGCCGTGGCCCACTTTCAGGCCCCGTGGTCGCGGCGGCGGTTATTCTGGACCCCGCCAATATTCCCGACGGTTTGGCCGATTCCAAAAAGCTGAGCGCCAAGCGGCGTGAACTGCTGTTTGATCTGATATCCGCAAGCGCGATTATATCTGTGGCCGAGGCGACGGTTGCGGAAATCGACAGCATCAACATCCTGCAAGCCAGCCTTCTGGCCATGCGCCGCGCCCTTGACGGTTTGGCCACCCGCCCAGGTTTTGCCCTGATTGACGGCAACCGCACACCGCCCGATCTGGCGATGCCCGCCCAAGCGGTGGTGAAAGGCGACGATCGCTGCCTGTCGATTGCGGCTGCATCAATCATCGCCAAAGTCACGCGCGATCGCCTGATGACGGCGCTTTCGCGTGAATTTCCGGGCTATGGTTGGGAAAACAATGCCGGATACGGCACCAAACAACATCTTGAGGGGCTGAAACGCCTTGGCGTTACCCCACACCATAGAGTCTCGTTCAAACCTGTCCACAATATCTTGTATCAAGAAAAGAATTAAGTCGTTGATTCAAAAAAGAAATTGACCGCGAATCACAGATGAATCATCTTAGGGCCAACAAAAAGCGCAAAGCGCATGAGGCAGAGATGACAGAGAAAAAACCAACCAAGGTGGCGGCTACGCTGCCTCTGAACCAGATTCTGGATGGCGATTGCATCGAGATTATGAACAGCCTTCCGGCGAATTCAGTTGATCTGATCTTTGCCGATCCGCCCTATAATTTGCAGTTGAAGGGCGAGTTGCATCGGCCTGACAATTCCAAAGTCGACGCGGTGGATGACGACTGGGATCAATTTGACAGTTTCGCGGTTTACGACGAGTTCACCAAGGCGTGGCTAACGGCGGCCAAGCGTCTGCTGAAACCAAATGGCGCGATCTGGGTGATTGGCTCGTATCACAATATTTTCCGCGTTGGTGCTGAAATGCAGAACGCCGGTTTTTGGATATTGAACGATGTGGTCTGGCGCAAATCCAACCCGATGCCGAACTTCCGCGGTATGCGGCTGACCAATGCGCATGAAACCATGATCTGGGCCAGCAAATCGGAAAAGTCGAAATACACCTTCAACTATGATGCGCTGAAGGCAATGAATGACGGCATCCAGATGCGCAGCGACTGGGTGCTGCCGATCTGCAATGGCCATGAGCGGCTGAAGGATGAAAACGGCAACAAGGCCCACCCGACGCAAAAACCCGAAAGCCTGCTGCACCGGATTTTGGTCGGCGCGACCAACCCCGGTGATGTGGTGCTTGATCCGTTCTTTGGCACCGGAACAACTGGGGCTGTGGCCAAAAAACTTGGCCGTGATTTCATCGGGATCGAGCGCGAAGAGGCATACCGCGAGGTCGCCCAGCGCCGGATTGACAACGCCCGCAAATACGACCGCGCCTCACTTGAGGTCACGGCCTCAAAACGCGCTGAGCCGCGCGTGCCGTTTGGGCAATTGGTTGAGCGTGGGATGCTGAACCCGGGTGAAATATTAACCTCGCTTAACGGGCGCGGCCATAAAGCCAAAGTTCGGGCTGACGGCACTTTGATCGCCAGTGATGCCAAGGGATCAATCCATCAGGTCGGCGCGGCATTGGAAGGTGCGCCAAGCTGTAATGGTTGGACCTTTTGGGGCTTCAAGAAGGACGGCAAGAATGTCCCGATTGACCTGTTGCGCCAGCAAATTCGGGCCGAGATGCAATCAAATCCGAATTAGATTTCCCAGTTTGAACCCCGTCAGCTAGCCCCCTTCGGCATCGGATTGCGCGCCGTCTTATAGGCCTCCCAATCGACGATCTCGGGATAATACATCGCCCGCCAGCGGCGCACCTTGGGGTTCATGCGCCGCCGCCACAAAGGCGGCACCATCGCCAGCGCCGTCATAACCGGATAGCCTTGGGGCAATTGTGGCGCGGCGTCACCAGAATGGTTCTGCAACAAGGGAAACCGCCGGTTGGGTTTGTAGTGATGGTCTGAGTGGCGTTGCAGATTAATCAGCAGATAGTTCGAGAACCGATGCGCCGAATTCCACGAATGGCGCGGCATCACCGGCTCGTATTTGCCGCCGCCCAGATGCTTGCGGGTCAGGCCGTAATGCTCGACATAATTCACCAGCTCCAACTGCCAGATCGCGACAAAAGCCTGCATGGCGAACAATCCAACACCAGCCCAGCCACCGACCAGCCAAGCCAGCATCAGCGCCAGCAATTGCAGCGAAAAATAGCGCAGAAACGGGTTGGACGGATGCCAGGCCGGCAACCCTTTGCGCGCCAGCATCGCCGCCTCGGCGCGCAGGGCCGAGCGATAACAACCAATCAGAACACGCGGAAAGAACCGGTGGAAGCCCTCGTTATAACGCGCCGTCACCGGGTCGCGCGGCGTGCCGACATAGGAATGATGCACCAGCAGATGTTCGCTGCGGAAATGGCTGTAAAGCACCATGGCCAACAACCCGTCACCCAGCCAGCGCTCCAGCCGGTTTTTCTGGTGCATCAACTCGTGTGAATAATTGATACCCACAGTGCCCGAGGACACCCCAACACCAAACATCAGGCCCAGCTTTTCGCCCGTCGACAGGCCGTAATGGGTGGCTACATAGATACTGCCAAACACGATCAGCAGTTGGATCGGCAGCCAGATCAACGTCACCAGCTTATACCAGAACAATTGCACCTCGGGCGTTTCAGGGTCGGCGTTTTCAAGGTTCAGGCCCGACAACATATCCAGAACCGCGAACAGGCCCCAAGTGTAAAGCGGGATCAGCAACAGCCACCAGCTTCCCAGCCAGATCGCCAAGGGGATCATCGGCAGAAAGGTCAGCGACAGCCAGAACGGCCACGCGTTTTGCAGGCCCGAAATATCTGTTTTGTAGCTCATTGCGCGTTCCTTTGATCTATCTGCGGGCAAGCATAGCCGCGTATCAGCACCAACTCAAACTTTCTCAAGGTGGCGCGTCGCAAGGTCGTAGGCTTTGCGCATGACGGTCGGCAGATCACCGGGGTGAAAATGCTGGCTTGGCACAAACTGGCCACGGGCGGGAACGGTTTCCAAGGGGACAAGCGCCACCTTTATTGTCAGGATCAGGTGGAAATGGGTGAAGGTGTGGCGCACTTCGCCAGTTGGCATCTGCCACTCTGCCTCGATAGGTGGCGCGGGTTCCGGGTGCGCACCCCAATCGCTGCCGGGCCAGCCCATCATGCCACCCAGCAGGCCCTTGGCGGGCCGACGCTCCAACAGGAACGCGCCATCGGGGCGACGGGTAATATAGGCGATGCCGAACCGCGTGGGCTTTTTCGGCTTGGGGCTGCGCCCAGGCAATTGCGCCGCGATCCCCGCCGCCCACGCCTGACAATCCTCGCGCAAGGGGCACAGACCGCATGCCGGTTTTTTAGGCGTACAGATCGTCGCGCCCAGATCCATCACCGCCTGCGCATAATCCCCGGCCCGGGCCTTGGGCGTTTGTTGATCTGCCAACGCCACCAGTTCCGGTTTGGCCTTGGGCAGGGGCGTTTTCACCGCGAACAACCGCGCCATCACCCGCTCCACATTGCCATCAACAACCACCTCGGATCGCCCAAACGCTATCGCTGATATCGCCGCCGAGGTGTAGGGACCGATGCCCGGCAGGCCCTGCAATGCCACCCGATCCGCCGGAAACACCCCGTCAAAATCCGCCACGACCAACCGCGCGCATTTCAACAGGTTGCGCGCACGGGCGTAATAGCCAAGCCCGGCCCAAGCCGCCATCACCGCATCATCCGACGCCATTGCCAGCGCTGCCACATCCGGCCAACGGCTTGTAAAGACGTGATAATAATCCTTTACCGCGGCCACGGTGGTTTGCTGCAACATGATCTCGGACAGCCAGACCCGGTAAGGATCAGCGCGCCTGCCCGCGCGGGATGCATGTGGCGGCACGCGCCACGGCAGATCACGGGCATGTCTGTCGTACCATGCAAGCAATGTCGCGCTTATTTTCACCATTAACCTTTCAGAAACTTCTGCGATCCTGCCCGATCAAAACGCTGGTAACAATTCCGGATTGCGCTAGAATGGCCAAAAATTCGCCGGGGCCACATGAAACGCCAAAAACCAGCCAAAAGCCGTAAGCCTGCGCCGCCAAAGCGCATGGCCAAGGGTTTTGTGCAGACCGGCGGCATCCTGCACCAACGCATCCGCAAGGCCACCGAAAAGCGCGGCTTTGTCGAGACCCGCCTGCTGACCCACTGGGCCGAGTTCGTGGGCGAGGCCACCGCCGCCGTCGCAAGACCCGTCAAAGTCGGCTATGGACGGCAGGGCTTTGGCGCAACCCTCACGATCCTGTGCAACGGCGCCAACGCGCCCATGCTGCAGGCCGAATTGCCCAAAATGAAAGACCGCGTGAACGCCTGTTACGGCTACGCCGCCATATCCCATATCCGCATCACCCAGACCGCCGCCAGCGGTTTTGGCGAGGCGCAGGCAGAGTACAAACCGGCGCAACAGGCCAAAAAACCGCCACCCGACCCCCAAAAATCCGCTGCGATGAACACATATGTCGCAAGCGTGCAGAGCGATTCCCTGCGTGCGGCGCTTGCCGCATTGGGGCAAAATATCCTATCACGCAGTCAAAAATAACAACCAAAAGGTTTCCTGATGTTTCGTAACCTCTATCCCTCGCTGATTGTCCTCGCGCTCGCTGTTGGCGGCTCCTATGTCTGGCTGCAAACCGGATCGCCAAGTGCCACGGGCTCAAGCGAGCTTGCGGCGATTGAAACCATCCAAGGCGTGACCGATGTGCAGGCCAGCGACAGTGACGCGTCTGAGCCTGTCGAAATGACGCTTGGTGTCGAAGATGCGCCGGTGACCATCATCGAATATGCCTCGTTCACCTGCCCCCATTGCGCGCGCTTTCACGAGACGGTTTTCGGCGATCTGGTCAAAGATTATGTCGACACCGGCAAGGTGCGCTTCATCATGCGGGATGTTTATTTCGACCGGTTTGGCCTTTGGGCCGCCATGCTGGCGCGCTGTGAAACCGACAAGTTTTTCGAGGTTTCCGATCTGCTCTATGAACAGCAAAGCGTCTGGACCAAGGCCGACAGCAACGAAAAAGTCGTGGACAACCTGTACCAGATCGGCCGCAGCGCCGGCTTGGCGGATGAAGCGATCAGCGCCTGCCTGCAAGACAACACAAAGGCCCAGTCATTGGTGGCGCTCTATCAGGAAAATTCCGAGCGTGACGACATCAATTCGACCCCGTCTTTTCTGGTCAACGGCAAGAAATACCCGAATATGAGCCTTGAGGATTTCAAAAAGCTCGTCGACGAATTGCTGGCTGAATAGGTCGTGCCACAATCGCCGCTGGACGGCCTTAAGGTTGTCGAACTTGCCCGTATTCTGGCCGGTCCCTGGGCTGGTCAGACCCTGTCTGATCTGGGCGCGGATGTCATCAAGGTCGAAAGCCCGGCAGGGGATGACACACGCCGCTGGGGGCCACCCTTTGTAACGCGGGGCGAGGATATCTCGGCCAGTTATTTCCATTCCTGCAATCGCGGCAAACGCTCGGTCACCGTGGATTTTCGCACGCCCGAGGGGCAGGAAATCGTGCGGGATCTGGTGCGCGATGCGGATGTGCTGATCGAAAATTTCAAGGTTGGCGGGTTGGCGAAATACGCCCTCGATTACGACAGCCTCAGCAAGGTCAACCCGCGGCTGATCTATTGCTCGATCACCGGATTCGGCCAGACCGGCCCTTACAAACAGCGCGCTGGCTATGATTTTCTGATGCAGGGCATGGGCGGCATCATGTCGGTGACCGGTGAGCCGGGTGGGCAGCCGCAAAAGATGGGCGTGGCGGTGACCGATATCCTGACCGGTCTTTACAGTGTGATCGCGATCGAGGCGGCGCTGTTGCAACGCGCGCGCACCGGCAAGGGCCAACAGATTGATATGGCGCTCTTGGATGTGGCCACATCGACCATGGCCAATCAGGCGCTGAATTACCTGACCACCGGCACCCCGCCGGGGCTGATGGGCAACGCGCATATGAACCTGACGCCCTATCAGGTGATTGTTCGGACGGCTATATCATCATCGCCACCGGAAATGACGGCCAATATCAGCGGTTGTGTGATCTGCTGGATTTGCAGGATATGGCAACCGATCCGGACTATTTGACCAACGCTAAACGTCTGGCCAACCGCGTGGCCATGACCGCACGGCTGGACCGGGCGACCAAGACTTTCACCAAGGCCGATCTGTTGGCGGCGTGCGAGACCAATAACGTCCCGGCTGGCCCGGTGAATGATTTGGGCGAGGTATTTGCCGATGAACAAGTGATTTCGCGCGGTATGCAGATGGAGCTTGGCGGCGTGCCCTCCGTGCGCTCGCCCTTCGTGTTCTCGGATGCGGAACTGGCGCATCACCGGCCTTCGCCGAAACTTGGGGAGCATAATGACGAGATTCTGCCGGATCTCGGGAAGAAAATTATTCGGGAATAATTTTCGCGCCAATCCCCGCCTTGGCCAGTATCGCATCGAGCGGTTCCCAATCCGTCAACTCCAGCCGCACCGGCACCGTCATCACCCGCAGCTTGTACATCTCTGGCAGGCGGGTGGCGTCTTTTTCGGTTGTTACCATCTGCGCCCCCTTGAAAAACGCATCCGATTCAAGGCGTGCCATCAGGCGGTCGGTCAGGGGCTGGTGATCGGCCAAAGCCTCGGCCTGAATGATCTCGGCCCCCAGCGATTTGAGCGTGGCGAAAAACTTTTCGGGGTGACCAATACCGGCGAAAGCCAGCACCTTGAGGCCCTGAAAGTCGATGCCCGTGGGCAGGGATTTCAACGCACCCTCGAGCAGGGGTAAATCACCCGTCGGCCAGCGTTGCTTGAACCGCGCGCGTGCTTTTGCCCCGCCGATGACCAGCACCGCGTCGGCACGGGCCAGCCCGGTCTCGACCAATTCGCGCAGAGGGCCTGCGGGCACCACCCGGCCATTGCCAAACCCCGCCACCGCATCGACCACGACAACCGACACATCTTTGGCCAAAGTCGGGTTCTGAAAACCATCATCCAGCAGGATCACATCGGCCCCCGCCACCACCGCTGCCAGCGCGCCTTTGTGGCGATCCTTTGCCACCCAAGTGTCGCAAAATGCGGCCAGCAGCAGCGGTTCGTCACCGACCTGGGCGGCTTTGTGCTTGCGCTCGTTCACCCGAACCGGCCCCTCAAGTGTGCCGCCATAACCGCGCGACACCACATGCGGTTTGTGGCCCATATCACGCAAGCGCGCCGCTAATGCGATCACCATCGGCGTCTTGCCAGTGCCGCCGATATTGATATTGCCGATGCAGATCACCGGCACGCCCACTGAATGCCACGGCCCCTTTTCCAACCGCCGCGCCGTGGCCTTTTGCCAGAGGATTGACAGAGGTGTCAGCGCACGTGCGAAAAGGCCGGGCTGCTGTGCAGGGTTTTGCCAGAATGCGGGCTGTTGCATCACGCTGCCCCCTGCGCGTCTGCCGTGGTATCTTGCGGCAAATAACTAACCAAGAGTTCAAGCGCGCGGTCTGTGACCTCGGCCCCGCTGGAGCTGATCTCCCACGCCGCATGCGCCATGGAGGCCGCCTTGTCCGGCGACAGAACCTGCCCGACCGCACGCACCAGATCGTTGATGGATTTCACTTCGACCGTGGCCCCGACCTCGGCCAGACGTTCATAAATATCGGCGACTTTGAACACATGCGGGCCGTGAATGATGGCGGACCCAAGGGCGGCCGGTTCAAACGGATTATGGCCACCGATTTCCACCAGCGAGCCACCCAGAAAGCTGACCGGCGCAATGCGATACCACAGGCCCATTTCGCCCAGCGTGTCGGCCAGATAAATCTGGGTCGCCGCATCCGGCGTTTCCCCTTCGGAGCGCACTGCGATATCCCAGCCGTCGGCCCGCAATTTCTTTGCGATTTCGGGCCCACGCTCGGGGTGGCGGGGGGCGATAATCAACAGCAGACGCTGGGCCGCACGCGCCGCTTGTTTATGGGCCTTGGCCACCATTTCTTCCTCGCCCGGATGGGTCGAGGCCGCCAGCCAGACCGGACGGCCCGACAATTGCGCCGCAAAGCGCATACGTTCGGCCTCGTCATGGGGCAGTGCAGCGGAGCCTTCCTTGAGGGTTCCCGTCACCTCGATCCGGTCACGTTTCACACCCAGACGGCGCAGGTTTTTAGCCGTCACGTCATCCTGCGCCAGCACAAAGCTGAACCGGCGCAGCAGGGATTTGGCAAAGCCCGGAAACCAGCGCCAACCCTCGCTGGTGGTTTTGGAAATGCGGGCGTTAATCAGCACCATCGGGATATCGGCGGCACTGGCTTCATACATCAGCGCAGGCCAAATCTCGCTTTCGGTCCAGACCGCCAGATCGGGTTTCCAATGCTCAAGAAAGCGCCGCACAAACGGGCGCACATCCACCGGTACGAATTGATGCAAGGCCTTTTTCGGCAAGCGCCCCGCCATCAGATTGGCCGAGGTTACGGTGCCGGTGGTAATCAGGAAATTCAAATCCTTGCGCTTGTCACCAAGGCGGCGGACCAGTTCCAGAATGGACAGGGATTCACCGACGCTGGCAGCATGAAACCAGACCAGCAGGCCATCTGGGCGCGGCTGTGATGCCTCGCCAAAGCGCTCGTTCACGCGCGTGGGGTCTTCCTTGCCATTGGCCTTGCGGTCCTCAACATGGCGTTTGGCCATACCAGCCGCCCGCTCTGATATGGCGAGATATCCGGCAAGACCGATTGAAAATCCCACGCGCGGCGCCCTAGCCCAGTTCTTCGGTCGGGCCGGCCTCGGACTTTTCGTCGCGCAACTTGTGCAGATGCGCAATGAAATAGCGGTTATGGGCGTTGTCCACATTGCGCTGGGCGGCGGATTTCCACGCGTCATAGGCGGCTTCGTAATTCGGGAAAATGCCGATAATGTCGATTTTGTCGACGTCTTTGAACACGGTTTGCGACGGGTCGGTCAGATCGCCGCCAAAGACCAGATGTAGGCGCTGTGCCATGCTTTTCTCCTTAGGGGTTTTGGCTGGCTTTTACGCGGCAGTTTCACGCGCTTTGAAAGGGCTGTCAGGGCTGCAAATGCGCGAATAATCCGGCGTGGATGGCGGGGCTTGCGGCCAGCACACCGGCGGTCTGCGCGCCCGGATTGTTAAAGCGCAGGTGTGCGCCATGTTTGTCGGTCGAGGTCACGCCAGCCTCGCGGCAAATCAAATCACCCGCTGCAATGTCCCATTCCCAGGCATCGCGCAGGGTTACCATGGCGTCAAAGCGCCCCTGGGCAATCAGGCACATGCGGTAGGCCAATGAGGAGCGGAAATGACGCGAGACCGGCGGCACACCACCCGGCCAGAGGTCGGCAC
>JAADIC010000119.1:0-6226 GCA_013151535.1 Alphaproteobacteria bacterium
CATTGAGAATATGGCTCAGATTTAATGAGTCGGTGACCTAGAGCAAAATGCGTTCAGGTTGAACCAGAACGCATGCTCTAAGTCTTTGTTTTGTCGCGTTTTCGAACCGGATAACCGGCATCCACTTATCCTAAAAACGCTCTAGCAGGCATTGTTTATGATATCTGGCGTTTTGTCCCAACAAGGTTCCGGCTCAATGAGCACCTGAAGGTCGCGCGCATTTTCGCCGGCAATATAGCGAAGCAACAGATCGGCCATGGTGTGCCCTCCCTGTTTGAGATCTTCGAGCACCACATCCACTTTTGGCCGTGCGTAGGTAAGAACGTTCGAAGTCTTGCGCGCAACGATGCGAACGTCTTTGCCGATTACCAGATTTTCGTTCTGCAAGGCATCCATCACCGCCAGCGTTGCCAGCTCGCTGGCACATACCACTCCCTGGGGCACCTCCCCGGCGCGCGCTTTGCGTGTTACGAAATCATGGACCTCGGCCACATCGCCATCTGTTTCCGGGACAAAGATAAATTCGGCTGGGGGCAATCCTGCCTGTTCCAGCGCTGCGCCAATGCCGTTCACAGAGTGAGCGTAAGAGGTGATTTGTCCGGTTGCCGCAACCAGGCCAACGGAATTGCATCCCAGCTCAATCAGTCGCCGGGTGGCTATGAAGGTGAATTTCCGGTTGTCGAAATCATAAAATGGATGTGGTGTTGCAAGCTCGGTTTGCCCGTGCGTCACGAAGGGAAATCCGATTTCCAGCAGGTATTTAACGCGATCGTCCTGCGGCAGGGTATGGGTGAGTATGATGCCGTCCGCAGCCCCGGATTCAACGATCATGCGGATCTGGGAAACCGGGTCCCGGTCGTGATATTGCGGGCTAATGAACAACTCGTAGCGGCTGTCCTTGATTTGCGTTGTTATGCCGACAATCAGCCGGCGGGCAAATTCCAAATGCTCGTCTGCGTGATCGATAACAAGGGCCAGATTGTAGGATTTCCCTGTGCGCAGGTTGACGCTGGAGCGCACCGGGCGATAGTTGATTGCCTTTGCCACCGCGCGCACTTTGCTCTTGGTCTTTTCGTTGATGTCGGGCGCATCGTTCAAGGCGCGTGAAACCGTTGAGACCGCCAGTTGGCTCAGCCGCGCGACAGTGCGCAATGTGGGGCGCTCTCCGGGCCGCAATTTAAACTGGTGATCCATTATCGTACAATTCTCCGCGTTCCGGTTCTAAAGCATTTCGTGCTTTTATTATAATTTGGCCAGGCTACATTGAATCCAGCCCGTTGCAATCACAAACCCAGGCGGCAACGTCGATATAGAGGCTCAATTAATCTGTAACGTTTTCAATTTAAATCACATTTAGAAAAAAATCCAGAATAAACCACTTTAAGACAAGAGCTTGTATGAAAATTCGCTGTTGACAATATTTCTGTAACGTTACAGATTGTGTTGCGGCCAAGAAAAATCTTGGTTGCAGCGCATAGGAGGACACACTCGTGAAATTATCAAGAATACTTGCCTGGTCAGCTGTGGCCGCGACCTCGGTATTGATGGCGTCAACAGCCGTTCAGGCGGACGTTTCCATCACATATTCGGAGAGTTTTGCCGATCTGATCGAGCCGGGGATCGCAGCCTTTCAAGAGGCTACCGGTGAAAATGTCATAACGACCGTGGTTCCGGGCAATCTGGACCAACGCATCTCGGTCGATTTTGCCGGCGGCGCGGCGTCGGACGTCGTTTTGTTCGATAGCTACCGGACGGCCGAATATTCCGAAAGCAACTTTTTAGCCGCACTGAACGACCAGGTCGCCAACTGGTCGCCATGGGCCGATTATTACGACTCTGTCAAGTCGATGCTGACCGTTGGCGGCGAGGTGCGTGGCATACCGATCGACACAGATGTTCGCATGCTCTGGTATTCCAAGGCATTGTTCGAAAAAGCCGGTATCGCCATGCCCTGGCAGCCCAAAAACTGGAACGATGTTCTGAGCGCCGCCAAGCAGATCAAGGCTGCGGCGCCTGATGTCCAATACCCGTTCTATTTGCCGGTTGGCTCTAAATTTGGCGAAGCAACGACCATGCAGGGCTTTTACATGGTGCTTCTTGGCGCCGACACGCCCGAGGGCGACCGCAACCGCCTGCGCAACTGGGGTGAGGGCAAGTGGATCGTTGACAGCCCGGCGATCCGCGCAACGCTCGGTTTTTATCAGGATGTGTTCATAAATGAGAACTTGTCGGCGCGCGATCTTTATTATTCGCCCGATCCCTGGGGTGATTTCCGCCGCGCCTTTCTTGATGGCAATATCGCTATCATGTCGGGCGGCTCGTGGGAATTTACCGAGACCTTTGCCGCCAATGGTGGCGGCGTGCCCCCGCTTGCACAGCGAAAAAGCGTAATGGGTTGGGCCCCGTTTCCGGGCTCCGGCAAAGAGGGAGCGCCTGTTAGCACCAATGTATCAGGGGGCTGGGCCATCGGGGTGAATGAAAAAGCCGACGACAAGGCGAGCGCATTCAAGCTGATCGAGACCATATTGTCGCCGGAAAACTACACCCGCTGGGTTTCGCAATCGGGCAAGCTGACAACGCGCCGTGATGCGGCCGTCTCCGCAAGCTATCAGCAGGATAGCTACCTGGCTTCCATAGCGCCCCTGGTTGCAACCACCACCAGCCGCGACACTTATCCGGGCTATTCGATGGTCTCGGCCTTTATCCAGCAGGCTAGCGACAGCATCCTTGAGGGCCGCTCGGTGGATGAGGTTGTGGCTGAATACAAGGCCAACATGATCGATGAGTTCGGTGAAGACGCGGTAATGGTCATCAAATAGATACCCCGCCGCAAGTTCAGGCCGCCGGCAACCTCCCGTGCCGGCGGCCCTTTGCGGACCTTTCGGGGGAAGTTGTGAAACACGACAAATAATGGGGGGCGTCATGAAACGCCTGATTTCATCGAACCACATGTGGCTGCGCAATGTGGCAGGCCCGGTGACGCTGCTGGTGGTGCCTTGCCTGATCTTCATCGGCATCTATTTTCTCTATGCCGTCTGGACTGCCTATGTCAGCTTTACCGACCTTGGCCTGATCGGACGCAAGGCCATCGATCCGTCTTTCGTCGGCTTTAAGAATTACATCCGCCTGTTTACCCGCACGGGCTTTTTGGATTCCCTGTGGGTCACGACCCAGTTCACCCTGATTTCCGCCGTGCTAGGCCAAAGTTTTCTCGGGCTGACACTGGCCGCGGTGATGAAAAGCCCGCAGATCCGCCTGAAGCCGGTGATCGAGTTTGCCTTCCTCTTCGGCTGGCTGGTGCCTGACATCGTGGCCGCCTTCATGTGGAATGCGTTTGCCAACCGTGATGGCTTTCTCAATTCACTGTTTCTTGGTCCCTTGGGCTTTGACAGCGTTAACCTGCTGAACCAATACGCAATGACGGTGATCATTGTGGCCAACATCTGGAAGGGCACCGCCTGGTCCTACCTGCTGTTTTCAGCGTCGCTCGATTCGGTTTCATCGGAAATGATAGAGGCCGCCTACATGGACGGCGCCAAACGGTTCCAGCGCTTCTGGTATGTCATCCTGCCGATGATCAAGGCGCAGATCGTGACCAACATCCTGTTTGTGACTATCTGGACCTTTTCCTATTTCCCGCTGGTATGGGGGCTGACCGGTGGCGGGCCGGGGCGCGAAACCGAGGTGCTTTCCATCTTCATGTATCGCCAGGCCTTTGACGTGGGCCGTCTGGGCTACGGCAGCGCGGTTGCCATGGCCATGCTGATTACGGTCGGGTTCTTTGCCATTTTCTATATGCGCTTTTTAAAGGAGAAAAAGTGATGCAGATGTCGATGCGGCGTTCCCCGTCCGGTCTGTTTTTTACCCAGGCGGCGCTGATAGTGATGACGCTGTTGTGGATCAGCCCGGCCAGTTGGCTGTTCATGACCGCCTTTGACCCCGCAGCTTCAGGCGCGTTCAAGCTGCCCGACGGGTTCACGCTGGACCATTTCGCGGCGGTGTTGCAAAGGAAATCTGGCGTGCAGTTCATAAACTCGATGCTGATTTCTGCCGGAACTGCCACCTTTACGGTTTTCGTGGCCGGTATCGCCGCTTACCCGTTTTCACGACTGAACATCCCGTTCAAGAACGGCATCCTGTGGGTGCTGGTGCTGCTGCGCATCCTGCCGCCGGTGGCAATTATGATCCCGGTGTTTTTAACCGCGCGCATCACCGGGCTGTTGAACATTCCCGGCGTGGTCCTGGCGTTGACCATCCTGAACCTGCCATTTGCGGTGCTGCTCTTGAAGAACTTTTTCGATGCGGTCCCGATTGAGCTGGAAGAGGCCGCCTATATGGAAGGGGCTACTCTTTTCCAGATCATCACCAAGGTGATAGCGCCTGTATCGCGCGCCGGCATCGCCGTGGTCTGGTTCATGACCTTCACCGCCAGTTGGAACGAATTCCTGTTTCCCTACCTGTTGTTGCGCACCGATGCGTCCTTTCCGATGTCTGTCGGGCTCTACAGTGCCTTTGGGGCCAACAACGCCACCAATTATGGTTTTCTTGCCGCCTATTCGGTGATTTACCTCGCCCCTGCCGTGATTGTCTATTTCCTGCTGCGCCGTAACCTGACGACGGGGTTTGCCGGCGTGGGGGTCAAGGGATGAGCCACATACAAGACCAAAGCGCATTCAAATTTCCTGCAAGTTTTCTGTTTTGCTTGCCCATTCCCACGGAGCTTAACTGTGACGCGTTACAACACTGAAAAACAACAACAAAAGCTCTCCCGCCTGTTACAGGAGCTTGAGGCCAATATTGCGCGGCCACTGGAAATCAAGCCCGAGTTGCGCATCTCAAACCGCCACGGCGATGATGATGCCGCCGCGCTGGCTGACGATTGGGGAGCCTGGGACAAGATGAGCGGGCAGACTGTCTGGGGGGCGCCGGGCAGCAATACCTGGTTTGCCTGCCATATTTCCAGCATTGCGCATGCATCGCGCGAACGCATAATTGCGCGCGTGGCCACCGAATACACCCAGATTTGCGGCCGGCGCGACCCGCAAATCCAGGTCTGGCTGAACGGGGCGCATTATCAGGCGGTGAACGGCTATCACCGTGAAATTGACATTCCCGGCGGCAGTTGTGGTGCGGATGGCTGCGTTATCCACATGAAGGCCTACAAAAGCGAGGCCCCGGCCCATGCCGGCATCCATCTCGATTTGCTGATGATCGATGAGGCGGTGGAAAAGTTGTTTTTTGACTTGCAGGTGCCATTCGAGGTGGCCTGCCGCCTGGGCGACAATGATGCGCGCAAATACGCCATTCTCGAATTGGTGGACCAGGCGCTTCGGGTGCTGGATTTCCGGGTGCGTCATTCCGAGGCCTTGTGCGCCTCGATCCCCGCCGCCGCCGAAATCGCGGCCCGCATCTATGCGCTGGAAGATACCGTTGAAAAGCCGACAGTGGTGTGCACCGGCCATACCCATATCGATGTGGCCTGGCTGTGGACGCTGGACCAGACCCGCCAAAAGATGGTGCGCAGTTTTTCCACCGCGCTTGACCTGATGGAGCGGTTTCCCGACCTCGTATTCATGTACAATCAGTGTGTTTTGTTCGACTACCTCAAGCAGGACGCGCCAGACCTGTTCGCCCGCGTGCTTGGTAAGGTCAAAACCGGCCAGTTGGAAATTGAGGGCGCCATGTGGCTGGAGCCGGATATGAACATCATCAACGGCGAGTCCATGGTGCGTCACCTGCTTTACGGCGCCGCCTTTCACCGCGAACAGTTTGGGGTGCGCCCCAAGGTGGTCTGGCTGCCCGACACTTTCGGCTATTCGGCCGCCATGCCGCAGGTGCTGGCCAAGGCGGGGATCGAGTTCTTTGTTACCTCCAAGGTGTCCTGGAACGATACCAACCGCATGCCCTACGATACTTTCTTTTGGAGCGGGATTGACGGCACGCCGATCAAATCCTACCTGATCACCACCCAGCCCGAGGAGGACAGCGGGATCGGCACCGTCTACCAGCTTGACCTGGACGTGTCGCACGTCATGGGCGCCTGGAAGCGCTATGAGCCCAAGGCGGTAAACCGCGAAATCATGCTGTGCTACGGCCATGGCGACGGCGGTGGCGGGGTCACGCGCGAGATGATTGAACGCGCCCGGCGCATGGAAAAGGGCATTCCGGGCTGTCCTAACGTGCGAATGGAAGGGATTGGCCCGTTCTTTGAGCGCCTTGGGGCGCG
>JAADIC010000119.1:6253-9482 GCA_013151535.1 Alphaproteobacteria bacterium
TTCCCCAAATGGCAAGGCGAACTTTATCTGGAATATCACCGCGGCACATTGACCTCGATGGCCAGGAACAAACGCGACAACCGCCGGTCCGAAGATGCATTGCGCCAGGCAGAGCTGCTCGCGGTCCATGACATGTTGCTGAACGGGCAGGGGGCCTACCATGGCGACGATCTGCGCCGGTTGTGGAACGTGGTTATGCTAAACCAGTTTCATGACATACTTCCAGGGACCTCGATTAGCGAAGTCTATGAGGTCAGCGACAGGGAATATGGCGAACTGCTGACGGAAACGCACTCGTTTTGCGCCGCCCGCGTGCGGGGTGTGTTCGGCAAGGCCGGGATGGGTGAAGCGGTTGTTGTCAACCCCTCGGGCTGGGCGCGCAACGGTGAATTGGCGCTGATAGACGCCCATGACGCCAGTGACGCCCCTGCCGGCGAACTGGTTCTGCGCACCAAGGATACGCTTGTGCCGCTTCAAGCGATCAGTTGCGCCGATGGGCGCACCCGCCATATTGCTCCGCTTTCCAGCGTTCCGCCCCTCGGCGGGGCGAGCGTACGGCTGGAGCTGGGCCAAGCCAGCGCCGTGGTGCAGAACGGGCTGACGGTTATGCCAGGTCTGTTGGAAAACGCCCTGATCAGGGCCGAGTTGAACGAGCACGGGCAAATTGTTTCAATATTTGACAAGCGGCGGCGCCGCGAATTGCTGAGCGTTGGCAAACCCGCCAACCGGCTGGTTGTTTATGAAGACAAACCCGTGGCCTGGGATGCCTGGGACATTGATTGGTATTTTCACGAGAAGTGCTGGCAGGTGGACAAGCCGCTTTCGATTGAGGTTACGGAACAGGGACCATGGCGGGCGGCCCTGCGCATTGTTTATGCCTATGAAAGCTCGAACATCGTTCAGATCGTGTCCCTGGCCCATGACGCAACGACGCTTGAATTCGACACGTTCGTTGATTGGCATGAGCATCAGTCCCTTCTCAAGGCCGAGTTTGATTTTGACTTGAACACCTCGGAAATCGCCGCCGAGATACAGTTTGGCCATGTCACCCGGCAAACCCACAGCAACACCAGTTGGGACCAGGCCAAGTT
Organism: Alphaproteobacteria bacterium; assembly: GCA_013151535.1. Classification (GTDB taxonomy): domain Bacteria; phylum Pseudomonadota; class Alphaproteobacteria; order Rhodobacterales; family Rhodobacteraceae; genus UBA5972. The sequence goes on from JAADIC010000119.1 coordinate 7,345, forward strand.
CGAGGCCTCGATGCATCGCTGGATCGATATTTCAGAACCTGATTTCGGGGCGGCTTTGCTGAATGATTGCAAGTATGGCTATGATGCGAACGGTACCAGCGTTCGTTTGACGCTTATCAAGTCCGGCATCTGGCCCAACGAACAGGCGGATATCGGAAAGCACCAATTTCGCTACGCTTTGTGTTTGCATCACGGCCGTTTCAGCTCCGGCAACATTCCCCGCCAGGCCGAGGCGTTTTCCGCGCCGTTGCGGCTGGATTTTGCTGCCCCGGCCCCCCGGAACAGCGCTCCGCCCGTCATGCGCTCGGCCAGCCTGGCGCAGATTGATCGGGACAATATAGCGGTTCAGTCGGTCAAGCGGGCCGAGGATTCCGGCCATGTGATCATACGCCTTTATGACACCATGAACATTCGCTCGACTGTTCTCGTGCGGTTTTGCGCGCCCCTGGCAGAGGCGCAGATCGTTGATCTGCTCGAGGAAAACGCCGTCGTGGTGCGGATCATTGGCGGCGATACCGTTGAGCTGGATGTGCGCCCGCACGAAATCATAACTCTCAAGGTCATGCTGGCCCCGGCCGGGGCAGCCGCTGCAAAGGATTTGAACCATGCCTGAACTGCAACTAAAGCACGTTTCAAAGAAATACAGTAGTGTCGAGGTGATCCACGATCTCAATCTCGAGGTGGAACAGGGCGAATTCGTGGTGCTGGTCGGGGCCTCGGGTTGCGGCAAGTCCACGCTGTTGCGCATGATAGCCGGGCTTGAAGATATCACCGAAGGCGAAGTGATTATCGACGCCAAGCCCGCCAACGATCTGCACCCGCGCCAGCGCGGCATCTCAATGGTATTTCAGTCCTATGCGCTTTATCCGCACATGACGGTGCGCGAAAATATCGGTTTTGGCCTGAAACTCGAAAAACAGCCCAAGGCGGAAATCGCCAGGGTTGTCAATGAGATAGCAGAGACACTACAACTTGTCCCTTATCTTGAGCGCCGCCCCGGGCAGCTCTCGGGAGGGCAGAAACAGCGCGTGGCGATAGGCCGGGCGCTGGCGCGCAAACCGCGCATCATCCTGTTTGACGAACCATTGTCCAACCTGGATGCCAAGCTGCGCGTTGAGATGCGCGCCGAGTTGACGCAATTTCATCACGCCCACGACATCACCACTATCTATGTCACTCACGATCAGGTCGAGGCGATGACGATGGCCGACCGTATTGCGGTCATGAACGGCGGGCGGATCGAACAATACGACACACCATTAAATATCTATAATCGCCCCGCGAACAAGTTCGTGGCCGAGTTCATCGGCTCCCCCCAGATGAATGTTTTTGCGGTGCGGCACTTGGCCGATGGCCGCCTGTCGGCGGGTGGGGTGAGGCTGTTGCCGCCTGAAGCGCTGCGCACGCGGGCAAACGATTGCGCCTTTCTTGGCATAAGGCCTGACCAACTACGTCTTGCCGGGCCGGAAAGTGGCGACACCACCGCCACCGTGAAAACCCTCGAACATATGGGTAGCGAGGCTTTTCTACGCCTGCAACTGCCGGGTGGAGCGCTGATCACGGCAAAAACGCAGGGCCCTGATGCACCCGGATTGGGAACCAGCGTTGGTGTTGGTTTTAATTGGCCAGCGGTGCATTTGTTCGCAAAAAACGAAACGCGCATCGAGTGTCCACATATCTGATGAGGCCGCTCAGAAATATAAAGGCAATAGGCAGCCAGCGCTGCAAGTCTTTACCGGGCCAACCTGGTGAGACCAGGCTATCATGGCTTCTCGCACGCGTCCCAGGCGGCAACGGCCAGGCGGGCCAGGCGAGCAACCTCCGCGGCATTGCGCCCTGGTTTATAAAGGGCCGAGCCAAGGCCAAACCCGCTGGCTCCCGCTTTAAGCCATATGGCGAAATCTTCTGGCCCTACGCCGCCGACCATATAAAGGCGCACCTCGGGTGGCAAAACGGCGCGAATGGCCCTTAGCCCGTTTAGCCCCATCATCACCGCCGGGAAAACCTTTAATGCGTCAGCCCCGGCGTCCAGCGCCGCAAAACATTCGCTCGGGGTGAAAACACCCGGATAGCTGGCCATGCCCAGTGTCTTGGTTTTGGCAATTACGTTCGCATCGGTATTTGGCGAGACGACCATG
>JAADIC010000313.1:0-9652 GCA_013151535.1 Alphaproteobacteria bacterium
GGTCGGGGTCTCGTTTTTTGCCAAGGCCTGGCAGGAGGTCCGCCTGTTAAACCTGGCCTATGCCTACGAGCAGCATTCCTCCAACCGCGTTGCGCCACGGTTCACGACCCAGGACACATGAATGAGCAGGCAATTCAACACTATCGGACGGGTTTTGAGCAACCGCAGCCCAAACGCAATTGCTGTTTCGGCTCCCGGTCGGGCCCCAATGTCATATTCGGCGCTGTCCGACTTTGTTGCAAAAACCGGCGGCACGCTGGTTGAGGCCGGTATCGAGCGAGCCGACAAAGTTGGCATTGTTCTGCCCAACGGAGCCGAGGCCGCCTCAGCCTTTCTGGCCGTTGCCAATTGCGCCGTCGCCGCCCCGCTCAATCCAGCCTACAAGCAGGACGAATTCGCCTTTTATCTGCGCGATCTCGACGCCAGACTGCTGATTTGCGCCGACATGGACGGACCAGCCGCCAAGGCGGCCCGGGCCCTTGATATTGAAGTTAGCATCGCCGAAACGCGCCCCGATCAGCCAGCGGGCGCGTTCAGCCTTGATCTGGCGCCGGGGCTGCCCAGCCCGCTTTCGAGCGCCCGGCCGGACGATATTGCGCTGGTTCTGCACACGTCGGGCACCACCTCGCGCCCCAAGCTGGTTCCCCTGTCCCATAACAACGTCACCGCCTCGGCGCGCAACGTCGCCTTCTCGCTTCAGCTTTCACCGGACGATATCTGCCTTAACGTCATGCCGCTGTTTCATATCCACGGGCTGATCGGCGCGCTTTTGTCCTCTTTGCGGGCGGGGGGAAGCATTTATTGCGCGCCCGGCTTTAACGCCTTGAAAATGTTTGCCTGGCTTAACGAGGCCAAACCAAGCTGGTATAGCGCCGTTCCGACCATGCACCAGGCAATCGTCGCCCGGGCCGAACGCAACCAGGACATCCTCAAGACAACAAAATTGCGCTTTGTGCGCTCGTCCTCCTCGGCGCTGCCTCCTCAGGTAATGGCCGACATCAAAACTACGTTCCGATGCCCTGTGGTCGAGGCCTACGGCATGACCGAGGCCGCCCACCAGATGACCAGCAACCCGATTGCCCCGGGCCAACAAAAACCCGGTTCGGTCGGACTGGCGGCGGGGCCCCGGATCGGCATTCTGGTGTCGGACGGCGTAACATTTGCCCCCGATGTGCTCGGTGAAATCGTCATCATGGGCGAAAACGTCACCGAAGGGTATGAAGCAAACGACAAAGCCAACGCCGAAAACTTCGTTTTGATCGGGTCCGGCAAGGAGCGCTGGTTTCGCACCGGCGATCAGGGGCGCTTTGACAACGACGGCTACCTGTTTGTTACCGGCCGCTTAAAAGAAATCATCAACCGGGGCGGGGAAAAGATTTCCCCGCGCGAAGTCGACGAAGTGCTGATGGATCATCGGGCAGTCGAACAAGCCGTTACCTTTGGTGTTGGTCACAAGCAACTGGGCGAGGACGTGGCCGCGGCGGTGGTTCTTAAAGAAAACATCAGCGCTGAGCCAAAGGATTTGCGCGCCTTTGCCGCCAAGCGTCTGGCGGCGTTCAAGGTGCCGCGCCAAATCCTCATTCTCAAGGAAATTCCCAAAGGCCCGACCGGCAAACTTCAACGCATCGGTCTGGCCGAAAAACTGGGGCTGTAAATGACCAGAATTTGTATTTTTGGAGCGGGAGCGATCGGAGGCTATCTGGCCGTCGCCCTGGCCAGGGCCGGGGCCCAGGTCAGCCTCGTTGCCCGTGGCCCCCACCTTGAAGCCATCAACAATAACGGGCTGACCCTTGTCGAGAACGGGGTTAGTGAAACGCTGCGCCTGAAAGCCAGCTGTGACCCGGCCGATCTCGGGCCACAGGATTACGTCATCATTGGCCTCAAGGCGCACTCGGTCCCGGCGATCGTGCACCGGTTCGCCCCGCTTCTTGACGACAACACAGCTATCGTATCGGCGGTCAACGGTATTCCGTGGTGGTATTTTCACCAGGCCCAAACCGGAACATCGCTGGATGATAGCTGGGTCGAGGCGGTTGATCCGGCGGGGGCGCTCTGGAAATTTTTCGGGCCTGAACGGGCCATCGGCTGCGTGGTTTATCCGGCCTGCGAAATCCACGAGCCCGGCGTCATCCAGCACAAAAGCGGCAATCGTTTCTCGCTGGGCGAGCCCGGTGGCGAACGCTCCGGGCGCTGCCTGCATCTGGCCGGCCTGATGCAGGGCGGGGGCTTGCGGGCGCCGGTCAGGGCGCGCCTGCGCGACGAAATATGGATCAAGCTGTGGGGTAATTGTTCGTTTAACCCGATATCCGCCCTGACCGGGGCCAGCCTTGACCAGATCGGCAACGACGCGGCGTGCCGGGCGCTGGTCCACCAGATAATGCACGAATGCCAAAACGTCGGGATCGCTATCGGAGTGCGTTTTAACGTTTCGATTGAGCAGCGCATTCAGGGGGCCACCGACATCGTCGGACACAAACCCTCCACCAGGCAGGATGTCGAACTGGGCCGCCCACTGGAGCTGGACGCGCTGATCAGCTCGGTTCTCGAGCTGGCCAGAAAGCTAAAAATACCGACCCCGGCCCTTGACGCGGTGGCAGCTCTTGGCCGGCTTGCAGGGCCAGGTTCTCGGACTTTATAGCCGCCGGGCCCAACTGGAAACGTTGATTGGCGCCACTCCAGGCGGGGCTTGATTGAGCGTTAGATATAAATAAGGCGCCTATCCCCCCTGCATACCGTGAGTCAAATTAGCAAGGTTTCATAGATTTTACACTGACTAGTTGCTATCTTTATTCCAGGAGGGGTTGCATGGCGCACATTCAGACAACGGATACACCGCCGGATGAACCGGAAGCGGACTTCGCTCTGGTAATTATTTGATGACAACCCTTAAAGATGCCAGAAAAGGACAGATGGACCAGTTCATCAAGGAACACGATTGTGATTCTAAAGGCGACCTCAACAAGCTGGATGCTGCCCTTAAGCGCCCAGTTCGGGAAACTGCGTCAACAACTCGGAAAGCATTGCTTCAGGCGTCACCCGACGATTGAAACGGAACTCACATTCCTTGGCGTATTTCAGAAGGTGCTTTTTGGAAACGTAGATGTGCGTCCCCCTGATCGTGGCGCCCGTTTCCGGCCGGGCGCACAACCTGTCTTTTTTTACGGTTGGAGGCGTGGTTCCCGCGGCAAATTCCATCATGCAGATAATTCCGGATAACGACCGGCTGATAATTGAAGCCCGGGTCAGGCTCACGGACACCTATATCCGCACCGAAGAACGCACCCCCCTTGACTATTTCCTCAAACCGATGGCCAACCAGATTATGCGGGCTTTCAAAAAACAATAAGATTATTTAATCAACACTTGCCAAAAGTCGCCAAAAACATCCGGGGGGGAAAGCCGTAAATGTCCAAACGCCAAAAAATTCTTTTCGTGTGCACCGAAGACTGGTTTTTTCAATCCCATTTTTTGCCCCTTGCCCAAGCTGTCGCCGCCGCCGGCAGTTATGACGGCACGATTATTACGACCACCACCAAGGGGAAAACAACTTGAGACTGCTGGTCTGAAGGTTGTACCGCTGGACTTCAAACGCGCCTCGATGAACCCGTTTGCCGCCCTGGTTGTGTTGTGGCGCCTGATTGTTGCATTGCGCCGCGAACGTCCCGATATTGTACATTTTCTGGCCCTCAAGCCCATTCTTGTCGGTGGTTTGGCGGCTCTGTTCGTGCCGAAAGTCGCGACGGTTTTTCACCTGACCGGGTTGGGCTATCTGGCGGCCGGGAAAACCCGAAAGGCAGCTCTGGTTCGCAACCTTTTCCTGCGTCTTCTGGCCCTCTATCTGAAGCGGCGCAAAAGCTGGCTGATTGTCGAAAACCCGGATGATCTGGCCACTGCCGGACGTTTTGGCGTACCAACCGGAAACCGCGCCAGCGTTCTGGGCGGTGCCGGGATTGACCCGCTACACTTCATCGCGCTGGCGCCAAAGGAACATACAATGCCGCGCGCCGCCTTTGTCGGGCGCATGGTGTGGTCCAAAGGCGTCGATGTGCTGATCGAGGCAATGGATGAACTGGCAAAACGCGGTGTTGATCTGGAGGTCGATTTGTTCGGTGCGCCCGACATTGGCAATCCACGCGCCATTCACACCGCAACGCTTCGGCAATGGAACCAGCGGCCGGGGGTGAAACTGCATGGTGCGACGTCCGATGTGCGCCGGGTTTGGCGGGTCGCCGATATCGCGGTCTTTCCCTCGCGCGGCGGCGAGGGCCTGCCGCGATCACTGCTGGAAGCGGCGGCGTGCGCCCGGGCGCTCATCGTTACCGATGTGCCCGGTTGCCGCCATTTCGTGCGCCACGGCATTGAGGGTCTGGTCGTGCCGCCCGAAGACAGCGCGGCGCTGGCCGGGGCCATCGAAAAACTTGCGCTCGATCCCGAGTTGCGCCGGCGCATGGGCCGGGCCGCGCGCCAACGGGTGCTGGATGGATATACAGAACGCCACGTGCGCCAGGCCATTACAGAAATCTATGCGACTTTGCTTGCGGTCTGAACTATCAAACCCCGCAAGAGTTTGCGGAACGTAGACCATTCCATAAGCCGCAATGGGCAGTGGCGCGGAGCCGTCGGATAGCTCGAGCGGCACTGCCCATTGCTCACGCCGCACAATAATGGCAAACAAAAGAGGAACAGAGTCTTCTTATAAGTGGCCCTCAGATTGGGGGCAGGTCACACGCTTTAGCGGGTCAGTTCCGGATGTCGCTTGACGGGTTTTCTGGGAAGACAACTGAAACCGGTCTAATCGCCGCAGGGTGTCCTTGGGAATAGGCATGTGAGTAAATATCGCGGAGTTCCGAGGATACTGAAGCAAACTCCGGCAGATGCTTAAACCGGCGTATAAGCCTATCTGGCCTGAAATATGTGCCGTTATTCAAAGGGTCGTCGTCAAAAATTATTTTGAAGTAATTTACGAGTCCCGGAAGAGTATGCTTCCTCCAACGATCCATCTGATCCGCTGGAACGCCACGTTTTTCAGCAAAATCATAGACTTCAGGAATCCGTTCTAAAATCCAGAGTGGTGCGTATTTGAGCCAGGATACATTCATGTTGACCACCACCTGAGGTTCGCCAATCCAGACACCAGGCTCGTCCATCATATGGTGCAGCACATAATAGGTTGTAGGTATGCAGGTGAGCATGGTCGAAAATGGTCGGCCGCTGGTATCTTGTGAATAGGCCTTTATCGCGTGATCACGCCTAAAAACCAACGTATAGATTGCAGTAAAGAAATTTTCGTTGCGCGCACAAATGCTGTTGACAGGGCCCTTCAGATCCGGCTCGGCAGGCACTATAGGGGTAGCTTCGCGAAAAAATGCATCAAAATCTGTGACAGTACGTGCATCTTCTGTTCGGGTAAAAGCGTAATTCAAATATACCAGAGCCACATCGTTATGTGATTGGAGCGTATCCATCACTCGTTCGACAGCGCCTGGCATCAGCAGGTCATCATCACCAAGTATCCATATATACTCAGCGTTGGCGTGGTGCGCCGTTTCTCGTAAATTACCTAACATTCCCACATTGCGCACATTGCGGTGATAGGAGAAATCCTTCCTCTCAAGGTACGGCTTTACAACCTCTGGAGTGTGGTCCGTAGAGGTGTTGTCGCACACCAACAACTCCACGTCCGGCAATGGCTCAGGATAGAGGCGCGACCAGTTCTTTAGACTGGTTGCCAGCCAATCGGCACGGTTGTAGGTACTGATACAGATTGAGAGCTTGGGGCGTGGTACAAGCTTCATGGCCCGCGCACGCGACTCGATCTCACTGTGGGTAAGCGACAATTCAGGAACGGAGACTGGAGTCGCCTCCGCCAGCCGCGTCGCCACTTCCAAAGCGTAGTCCTTCCAGTATTTGAACGGACGATTAACGGCTTCATGAGCTAAAGCCTCGCGTAGCGATGCATCTTCAACCATGCGCTGGATGGCTTCGGATAACGTTTCGATGCTGCGTACATCAACCATGAGGCATCCGCCTCCTTCAGCCGCTTCCCGCATGGCGCCAAAATCTGCACAGATGCTAGGCTTGGCGTACCACAGGCTTTCAAGAATGGGCAGACCGAAGCCCTCTTCTACTGACGGGTATACCGTAAAATTACAGGCAAAGTGTAGCTCCCGCAGTCGCTCGTCATCAGCGTTCTCCTCCCAGGTCACATCCGGGTGATTTTCGACAAAGGTCCTTACACGATCAGCCAATTCAGGTTCAACACTATGGCCACCACCTGCGATAATAAGTTTTAAGGGCACGTCAGTGTTCTGAGCAGCCAGATCAAAAGCCCGAAGCAACGTTTCATGATTTTTACGCGGTTCGACCGTACCTACGCATAAGATGGTGATTGGGCCTTCAGCGCGTGGTTTGATAGTCGTTACGCGAGGGCTTTCTGGAAATTCTCCAGGCAACACCACGGCCCTGATTTTTGAGTCTACTCCTTGAAGACGAAGCAGTGAAATCCCGAGGAAATCGATCAAATCAGCTCCAGTAAAAGCTGAAATGGGAAAAACGAGATCAAATTCCGACAAGCCAATCATATATTCACGGTGTGCCTCGGAAAAATGTATTGGGTAAATGTCCCTCATTTTCCACGGAATGGCGTCATAAAAAACCGCCGCACAACGTAACCCGGCCTTGCGCACGTATTCAAGCAACTGCGCGCGCTCATCTATGGAGCGGTTAAGTGGCAAATCGGGCACAAAAAACCAATCAGTCTGCCTGTTGTTATCCGGCTCAACCCAGTCGTGCCAGGAAGCCACATTTGGTCCGTTCCATTGTGCAAAAAAAGCAAGCTCATCGCTGTCAGCCGGGCCAAATCCTGACCCTGTCTCATCCCACTTAACCGGAACGAGCGCTACACCTAGTTCCATCAGGCTGCGAGCGAGCTGGCGAGAGACTCGCTGAATGCCGGTGTTTTTCGGAAACAAAATAGTGGAATCAATCCAGTAATAAACTCGCCCAAGGCGAATTTCAGGATGGCCCTCTTTTTCCACCCGCGCCTGGATTGCAGAACCATAATCAGCCCAAGAGCCAATAGGGCGTGATACAGCCTGCATCGCCAGTGTTTGACGAAATGCGTCATCGTCGATGAGGCGTGTGATTGCCTCTTCAAGTTTTGCTTGATCCCGCGTATCTACGGTGTAGCAACCACCACCTTCAGCAATTTCCGCCATGGCACCAAAGTTGGCACACACGCATGGTTTAGCGTACCATAAACTCTCGAGAATGGGTAGGCCGAAACCTTCTATAACCGACGGAAAAACGGTAAACGCACACGAGCGATAGAGCAAATCAAGTTCCTCGTCGGGAATATTCCCAACATGCGAGATTGCCTTGTCGGCACGTTGGGCACGCTCAACTTCCTCCGCGGCCAGCGGATGGAGATTACCGACCAAAGTCAGGCGCCATTCACTATCAGGATGAAGTTTGCGATATGCTTCAAATGCTTTGATGAGTCGAACCTGGTTTTTACGTGGCTCAATGGTGCCAACGGAAAGAATCAATGTTTCTCCCTCTTGCGGCTCCTGGACGCGTGTACAAAGTTGTGACTCGCCGGGTAGTTGAAGCGTCTCCACTTCAGGCATCGTTTTAATGCTCGCGCATTCATTTTTTACCCAGAATGCAATGAGGTCATCAGCGGACCATTGCGATATCGGCCAGACGACGTCCGCCAGCAAGAGCTGTTGCATGTACACAGCATGTAAAGGCGCCATCTCATGAAACTCCTCGCGCCGCAACGGGATGGCATCATAATAGACAAAACCTGTCTTCAATCCGGCACGGCGAGACCATTGCAGCAGGTCTAATGTAACGGGCTTCTCCTGGAGGTTAATGTGAGTTACCTCGGGAACGATCAGCCAATTGTTCTCGCCCTTAGCATGTAGCGAGACCGGGATTTGTGCTTCATCGTTAGACGGGTAAATATCGAGTTCGGTCTCGCGGACAGAAGGGCCGTTCCACTGCGCAAGGTGACGACGTTCCTGCATATTGAGCAAAACACATTGGTCACTTGCAGCATCCCATTTTACATAACGAACATCTTCGCCAAGAGATCGAAGGCTTCCGGCTATCCCGCGAGTAACACGCTGAACTCCCGTATTCGTTGGACAGTTTACTGTATGGTCGACATAGACATAAATTTTGCGCGCGCCCGACGGAAGCGGCAGGACAAAAGAAGTATCAGTGGTGTGGCAAGGAACATCCCTATTGAGATTGCCAAACGATCCACTCATGGAATGATTAGCCAAGGACATTCCACCCAGTTGTGTGGAGCCCAAACCACGTGCATGTGCCAACCGGCGTAGCCTGGCGTCGAGGCGTGGGTGGCTTTTCAGCCAGCCGATAGCCCGCGCTTTTAGGCCAGGACGGCTGAGAGCATAGGCCATGGCCTTGACCAGCAGCCAGCGGACTGAACGTTTGGGCAGGAGAACAAGCCAACGTGTGATCCGGATTGGCAGAGCGAGCAACCCCTTGAAAAACAGCTTTAATTTGCGCAACGGCCAGGTGACAAGCCAAGATCTGCTGTTGTAAACGGATTGCAGCTCCTGGCTGAGACCATCAGCGACCGTCCACCAGTGATGGGATGATTGGTTTAGTTCGTCAATTTTGACCTTCGCCGCATCCCATTCGTTTTGCAGCTGCCGGGAATGGGCTTGTTCTTTGTCAAGTGCGACTTGATTGCCTGCCAATGCCTCGTTCTTGACGGCGAGTTCGGCGGTCAGAGTTGAGCTGGTGCTTTCCCAGACAGCCACCGCCTTGGCGAAAGTTTCGTCCCGCCGGGCCGCCTCGGCACGCAGGCCGTCCACAGTTTGTGACAATTGCACGATCTCGTTCTCGCGCTCGGTCAGCCGCCCATCGAGTTCCTCCTCGCGCGCCACCTGCCATGTGATGCTCGCTTGATACAAACTGGATGCGTCTTCCATCGCTTCCAGGAACGCGGCGAATCCGGAATGCTCATTTTTTACAGCATCCCCTTTGTCGTCTTGAAGCTGTGAGATATCCTCAACTAGGTGGGCGAAACTCCATTCACTTATGGGTGATTGAATCAACGTCCATACAGCCCGTCTATAGGGATCGGGCAAACTATCCGGATTAAACCAAGCTGGCCGAAGCGAACCTGTCTCCTCTACTTTTGCACTGATCACTTCACGCAGGAAAATCAGGAATGACAGAAAGATATTGTGCGGCCATACACAATCTTTCGGATTTTCCGTTATTGCTCCATAGTCAATGAGAGTAGCGTGACCGTCCGGGGCTACGAGAACATTCCAGGTCCGAACATCACTGTGATAGCGCCCGGCATTTTCGAGCACCGCCAATTGAGACAGAACATCCGTCAGAACTCTTTGCGCATCGTAAGGCCTGCCGGCGCGAATAATATCCAACAGTTGCTCGCCTGGAAGGAACTCGCGCACCAGCCACGCTTCATTGTCGTTCTCGCCGTGCAGCACGAGGCCGGGGTATTGAATTCCTTCCAGCGGCGTTTCGCTTAAAAAGGCTGCTTCATTACGCAATTCTTCCAAATTATGTGCGCGTAATTCAGCGATATCGAGCCTGAATAGTTTAACAACCCGTCCTTCGCCAAAATAAAAGCGGCGAGTTCCCCGAA
>JAADIC010000313.1:9672-11289 GCA_013151535.1 Alphaproteobacteria bacterium
AGATGCGGATTGGTATTCGCTGAAAGCACCAGCCTGACCGCCCAGAAACCAAAAACGATTGCTTGCGAAATATAGCGGGCGCTGGATTTTCGACAGATGCGTTCCATGCTGCGCCAATTCATGCACAAAGGCAAAACCGCTCAGTAATTCCCGTGGCGGCAGCGTCTGTGCCGCCGCCCAGTAAAGCGGCTCACCCGCCAGAGCCAATTCGAAGACGCTGCAAGCTACCTTGCTGGCCAGATCATCCAGCATCAGGGCAACAGCTTGCGCACCTTTCTCGTGCACAATGTGATGGAAAACACTCAGGCCAAGCACCATGTCATACTGGTCCGGCGCAAGCTGCCGCAACACATCCTCAATGTGTCCAACCTGAAAGCTGGTATTCAGGTTTTTATGCTCGGATGCAAGTTCGTTACAAACAGCAATATTCGCATCAATGTAATCCACGCCATGCACGCTGGCGCCAAGCTCAGCCAGGTTAAAGCTGAAGAAGCCCTGCGCAGAGCCCAGATCAAGTACACGCAATGGGCGCTGCAGCAATGCCGCCAACGCGCTATAGATACGAACAATATGCTCAAGTCGATCTTCACACGCGCGTGAGGTGTTGGTGGAAAATTCCGGGTGACCAAAGATCGGCTGATAGACCTCTGGCAACGCCTCGACCAGATGAACAAAAGCGTTGGCCTTGCCTTTACGTGACATTCACAGCTTCCTCGCCCATATTGAACCCTGCCTGGAAATCGACAATTCCCCAAAAGCCGGAGGCGTGCTCCACTGTCAGCAAGAGCGAATCATAGCGCCGGTCCAATGGCTCCAGCTTTTCTTGCGGACCAGCCGACACGCCAAACGATGCCAAATAGTGACCGGAATTGAGATTCATGGGCATCGAAAATGTGAATTTACGCGTCTGGCCCGCGCTCACAGATATCGTCCTCCTTCCTTTTGAAGACAGGAAAGCGTTCGTTCCGTACAGAAAAACGCCGTCATGGGTCTTGAGCAGGAAGCCGGGCGTTATATCGCTGTAGTCAGCGTCAAACAGTACACTGAAATGAAACTCCACCTGGCTGTTGCTATCGATTATTTTTGGGTAGTTCTCGGAGCCTGAGCGCACCAGATAATCCAGAATGTGTGCGCCTCCATTGCCCCAACGGTGCTCCTCCTTGCGATAGCCCGGTCGGGTATGGAACTTTTCCTCCCGCCCGCTCAAAATGTCGGCAGCATCAGCGACAGCCTCTTCGCCGTCATTATTATCATGCAGCTTTTTTTTCTTGCTGAAAAGATCATCCATGTAAATGTTGCAGACATCTCGAGGCGCACCGTCATGGACAAGACAACCGTGTCGAAGAAGGAGTGCGCGCTTGCAATGCTTGACGACATCGCCTGTCGAGTGCGTGACAAGCAGAAGCGCCGTTCCCTGTTTCTTATAGGCCCCGATACGCTCATAGCACTTGGTCTGAAAATACGCATCTCCCACCGACAGTATCTCGTCGACGATTAAAATGTCGGGCCTGCTCGCCGTTGCCAGTGAAAAGGCGAGGCGCGCCTGCATTCCGCTGGAATAAACACGCAAGGGTTGCTCGAAAAACTCGCCTAGCTCGGCGAAATCCTCAATTCCCG
>JAADIC010000130.1 GCA_013151535.1 Alphaproteobacteria bacterium
GTGGGCCTGTCTTTCCTGTACCGGGAAGGGTAAAAAAATATCGCGCAACAGGTCAGAACCTCCCCCCTCATTCCCCAAAAAGACACCCCCCCTTCTTTCAGCTTGCCGCTTGTATCGATCAGTTCCCTGACCTGTTTTGCCGAGGCGTTGGGCAACAATTGACCGTGAGGCCTTGGCACCATGCACGACTTGTTGCGGAAAATTCCCCCTTGAGCTTGCGCAAACCTAGCCCAATTGGGCCATAATGGACAGTCCTGTCTTTATCGGCGAAGATTTGTACAATGCTTCATGCGGCATTTTTGCAAGGCAGTTGTCTGGCGCAACAGCAATCACTTCACAAGTTTTGTGGGGTTGAAAGCGGCGTGTCAGCCCCGCCAGTTCACTTTGAAACGGGCTTGATTTGGGCATCGGCTTTTCAAGGTTTCACCACTATTTCCAGCACGCCACCTTGACCGTGAAATCCCCCGCCATGAAGGCCAGATCGACGTCTTCCAGCGTGTCAAAGCTGGTGGAATTGGCGAAAGTGATGTCCGCAGCGGTCAGCATCTTGGTGATCTCGCTGGCGCGCAGGGCATAGTTCACATAGGCAGGCTCGTCGGTCTCGAGGCCGGATTTCGCCAATTGCATGCCAATCACCGCGCCGCGATCATCCAGCACCGGGCCGCCGGTGTCACCAGCTTCAAGGAACGCCGTCAGGCGGATTTCGGCGGCGCTGCCGACGCGGCCAATGGTGTCTGTGAGGGTGCCGTAATTCAGCGCGGCGATGTCCATCACCTCGGGGAAGGCGAAACCGGCGACGCTGATATCAACCCCGGTTTCCAGCGCTTCATCGGAAAACAGCGCATAGGAGCGCGGAGTGAAATCGGCGCTCGGGCGCATGGCGACAAGGCTGAGGGCGGTGTTTTCCGCCAGCAACTCAAGCTCGACGCTGCTTTCATTGATGGTGACGCGCGAACAGCCCGTGACATTGGCGCTGTTGGTCACGACCACGCCTTCAGGGTTGATGAAAAAGCCGCTGGCGGCGCGGTCGGGTCTGGGGCTGTCGAGACCCTCGGCCAGATCAAGCGGTTCCTCCCCGGTGTCACTTTCGCCGATGGTTTCGTCCAGCACATATTCATCAAGCGGTGAGAACGAGTCATACATCACCGTGGCCAGCGGCTGCATGACGTCGTTCATGCCCGGCGGCCAGATGATGGTAAAGCCCTTCACCGATTTGCGATCCGTGCGCACATAAGTATAGGACACCACCCGATCATCACGCCCCGACAGCACGAACCAGTTGCGTTTCTTGACCCGGTAACCGTCCTTGGGGATGTAATCAAAGGTCTCCATAATCTCGTAAAGCGCGTCGAGTTCAGCGCGCCCCCCCGGTTGCGAGATCAGCATCATACGCACATCATTGTCGGGGCTACCGGATTTGGCCTTGAAATGCACGAAAGGTGATTCCAGGCGGTCGAATGTCACCAGATTGGCGGGGTATTGCATCTCGATCCCCGCATCCAGATTGCGCAGATCAGCAATGCCAAGGGTGCTGGCGATATCATCATAACGCTGTTTCAGGATGGCGATTTGCGCCTCGGTCAGAAAGCCGGTGTCCTGAAAACCCTCGCGGCCTTGAAACGCCTTGATCGCTTTGCGGGTGCCGGGGCCATAAGCGCCGTCAATGGTGTTTTTGTAGTCGCCGGTCCAGATCATATAGGTCTGGTATTGTTTTTTCTGTTCGCGGCTCCAGCTTCGCTCCAGTTTGCGGGTGGCGGCAAGGTCGGGATCGGGGATCGGGCCGGTTGTTGGCGCGGTTGTTGGTGCGGGGGCCTCGGTTTCAGGCGGGGTTGTTTGCTGGGCAATCACGGTTTCGGTGCTGGCGCTGAGCGGCCAAAGCTGGCCGAGATAGGTCGCGCCGCTGGAAATGAAACTGTCGGTCGGCACCTTTCCGGCGGCTTTCAGGCGGGCCAGTTCTTTGCTGGCTGATGCTTCGTCCATCGGGCCGATGACGATGGCGTACCAGCCGGTTTTGGTCTGAAAGGCGCGGGTATCGGGAAAGTCGCGGGCAAAGATCTGGGCGCGGGATTTGGTCTTGCGGATGTTGTTTTGTGATTCGACCTGTATCCAGAAATCGCCATCACTGGCGGGTTGGGCCGAAAGAGGCGTGTTTGACAGGCCAAGCGCCACAAACAGGAGAAGGGCCAGAGGCAGGTAAAATCGGGTCAGTCGCGTTACAATTTTCACAGTCGCACCTTGTGGATGTAGAGATTTGCGTTCTATGCGCGAAGAATAGCGAAATTATGACCAATTGCACCCCCGCAATTGGGTGCGCGGCTGAGCAATGCAATTGACCCTTCCCAGCCTTCTGCCTATTGAGAACCCGCAAGACCGACCCCTGATTAAATTCACGCCGCGCAAGTTGGGGTTACAAAGGACAGGACCATGGCGACGCCCGATAAAAAGCCCTCTAAACCGACCTCGTTCCAAGAGGTGATTTTGCGTCTGCAAGCCTATTGGGCGGCGCAAGGCTGCGCGATTTTGCAACCTTACGATATGGAAGTCGGGGCAGGCACGTTCCACCCGGCGACCACCCTGCGCTCGCTCGGCGAAAAACCCTGGGCGGCGGCCTATGTGCAGCCCTCGCGCCGTCCCACCGATGGGCGTTATGGCGACAGTCCGAACCGCTGGCAGCATTATTACCAGTTTCAGGTTATCATCAAACCATCGCCGCTGAACCTTCAGGACATCTATCTTGGCTCACTAGAAGCCATCGGCATCGACATGGACCTGCACGATATCCGCTTTGTCGAGGATGACTGGGAAAGCCCGACACTGGGTGCCTGGGGCTTGGGCTGGGAGGTGTGGTGCGACGGTATGGAAGTCAGCCAGTTCACCTATTTCCAGCAGGTCGGCGGGCATGAATGCAAACCGGTCTCGGGTGAGCTGACTTACGGGCTGGAGCGTCTGGCGATGTATGTGCTGGGTTACGGCGATGGCAACGACATGCCGTTCAACGCGCCGGATGCGCCGATCCCTTTGACTTACGGCGATGTTTTCCAAGAGGCCGAGGCGCAATATGCCCGCTGGAATTTCGATGTGGCCAACACCGAAATGCTGACGCGGCATTTCGAGGATGCCGAGGCCGAGTGTCAGGCCATTCTGGCGCACGAGCCGCTCGATCCCAAAACCGGGCGCAAGATCGTTATGGCGCAGCCGGCCTATGACCAATGCATCAAGGCCAGCCACCTGTTCAATCTGCTGGACGCGCGCGGCGTGATCTCGGTCACTGAACGACAACACTATATCGGACGGGTGCGCAATCTGGCGCGCCTTTGTGCCGATGCATTTCTAGAAACCGAAGCAGCAGGAGTAAGCCAATGAAGGGCAGCACGATGGTTGGAATTTTGCTGGGCGTGCCGTTGGTGCTTGGCGGGTTCATGTATTATTTCCAGACCCGAGCCTATTACGGCGAGGTCACGCTTGCAACACCGGTGCAGGAACAAGCCGCACCAAAGCAGACCGCAGATGCTGAAACCACGGCCCTGACCGCACGCATTCGCCTGACCGCGCAAAACGGCAAAACCACGATCCGCCTGACCCGGGTCTGGGACAACCAGCCGGAAATCATCGCCGCCAGCGATTTTGAGGGCATTGATGCGCCGACCAGCCCGCTGAAATTCAAGGGCTGTTTCAAGGTCGGCAATTCGATCCCGATGATGACCGAGGCTTATGTGACTTACGCCGATCCCACGCCTTTGAAGGCCCCGGGCTGGTTTGGCTGTTATGATTATGAAACCCTGACCACAGATCTGGAAAGCGGCGAGGCCGTGGCGTTCCTGAGCGAGGGCAACCTGTTTTATGGTGTGGATCGGGTGGTGGCGGTTTACGGCGACGGGCGGGCCTATACCTGGCAACAGATCAACGCCTGCGGCACGGCGGTCTATGACGGCAGCGCGCTGCCCAAGAATTGCCCGCCGAAACCGAAAGAAAACTGATGCCCGACCTGCTGCTTGAACTGTTTTCCGAGGAAATCCCGGCCCGCATGCAAAAACGCGCCTGCGCGGATTTGCAAAAGCTGGTGACGAACGGGCTGGTCGAGGCGGGGATAACTTACGAGGCGGCGGCGGCGTTTGCCACACCGCGCCGCTTGTGCCTGACGGTGTCGGGCGTTCTGGCGCGCTCGCCGGATCTGCGCCAGGAGCGGCGTGGGCCAAAGGTTGGCGCACCCGATAAGGCGATTGAAGGGTTTTTGCGCGGGGCAGGGGTGTCGCGTGACGATCTGGTTGTTCGCGACGAGAAGAAGGGGCAGATCTATGTCGCCCTGATCGAGAAAAAGGGCCGTGATGCTGGCGATGTGGTTGCCGAAGTGGTGGCCGACTCCATCCGCAATTTTCCATGGCCAAAATCCATGCGCTGGGGGACCGGTAGCCTGCGCTGGGTGCGGCCGCTGCATTCGATCCTGTGTATTCTAAGCGATAAGGCCGGCGCGACTATCGTGCCGGTCGATGTGGATGGCGTGCCTTGTGGGGACACCACCGAGGGCCACCGTTTTACCGGTTCTGGCCGTTTCGCAGTCACCTCGTTTGCGGATTACCAAGCCAAGCTCAAGCGTAACAATGTCATTCTTGATGCGTCTGAACGCGCCGATCATATCTGGATCGAGGCCCATAACATGGCCTTCGCCCAAGGCCTTGAAGTGGTTGAAGACAAAGGGCTTTTGGCCGAGGTGGCGGGGCTGGTTGAATGGCCGGTGGTGCTGATGGGCTCGATTGATGCGGCTTATTCCGACTTGCCGCCCGAGGTTTTGCAAAGCTCCATGCGCGAGCATCAGAAGTTTTTCTCGGTGCGTGATCCGAAATCTGGCGCAATCGTCAAATTCATCACCGTCGCCAACCGCAACACGGCGGATAACGGCGCGACGATCCTTGCGGGCAACCAGAAGGTGCTGTTCGCACGTCTGGCAGATGCGGCGTTTTTCTGGCAGAACGATCTGCGCACGATCAAGGCCGTTGGCCTGGACGGCATGGCCAAACCGCTAGAAAACGTGACCTTCCACAACAAGCTGGGGTCGCAAGCCGAGCGGATCGAGCGCATCGCCGCACTGGCGCGCGAAATCGCGCCGATGGTTGGGGCCAAACCCGATCTGGCTGCCGAGGCCGCACAGGTGGCCAAGGCCGATCTGGCGTCCGAGATGGTTTATGAATTCCCCGAATTGCAAGGGATCATAGGGCGGTATTATGCCAAGGCCGCAGGCCATGACGACGCCGTGGCGGCGGCCTGTCAGGAGCATTACTCGCCGCTTGGCCCGACGGATGACGTGCCAAACGCGCCGATTTCGGTGGCCGTGGCGTTGGCGGATAAGATCGACACTTTGACGGGGTTCTGGGCGATTGACGAGAAACCAACGGGGTCGAAGGATCCGTTTGCGTTAAGGCGTGCGGCGTTGGGGGTTATTCGTTTGGTTTTGGACGGCCCCCACCGGATTGAGTTGGTGCCATTGTTTGTATCATCGATACATGAGCAAGGGAATTTTGAAGCCAAGGCCATGGAAGTTTTGAACACTATTGGTGAAAAACTTAGTGGAACGGATGGTGCCGAAATCGAAATTCCACCCCGCACAATTGACGAAATCAAAAAACTGGCAAATGTGATAAGTGAAGCTGAACGTAGTATTACAATTACTGAAAACCTTGAGAAACTAATTGACGCATTAATTGAGCTTCAAACCGCTCAAGTTATGAACCTCCTCTCCTTCTTCCACGACCGCCTAAAAGTCCACCTGCGCGATCAGGGCATTCGCCATGACGTCATCGACGCTTGCCTTGCCATGCCGAATAACGATGACTTCGTGCTTTTGGTCAATCGCGCCACGGCGCTGTCAGACTTCCTGAAAACCGATGACGGGGAAAACCTGTTGCAGGGGTTCAAGCGCGCCAATAACATTTTGACGGCGGAAGAAAAGAAAGACGGGGTGTCTTATGAAGGCACGCCGGATGTGAAATTTGCCCGGGACCCCAGCGAGAACGCCCTGTTTGCAGCACTCGATACCGCTGAGGCGGCGATTAAACCGGCGATCAAGGCCGAGGATTTTGCCGCTGCCATGTCTGCCATGGCCGATCTGCGCGCCCCGATTGATGCGTTTTTTGAGGCGGTGCAGATCAACACCGACCACCAGATCACACGGCGCAATCGCTTGTGTTTGCTGAACCGTAT
>JAADIC010000004.1 GCA_013151535.1 Alphaproteobacteria bacterium
CGGTTCAGATTCAAGACTGCCTCGTCCAGGTCAGCCTCGGATTTTTTTATCTTGTATTTGATGTAAAGAGATTGCCCGAGATCACTACAAGCACGCGGTTCACCAGCCTGACAGGCAAGAGCTGTCCATGTTTTTCGTTTGCTCCGGTCCTCATCCAGACGCGCCAAAACGTTGCAAACCGACCCCTTGCCCGCAGAACATTGATCGGCGAGGTTTTGCATCGCATCCGCCTTTATCTGGTTTTCCTGCTCTCGGTTTTTTTTGGAAGACCCCAACGTGAGAGCTGACATGTAAAGTGCGTCGCAGGTAAAATCGGCACGGTCATCCGCACCACACCCCTCGACCAGCAGGCCAATTTCCTCATACGGCCTTTTTGGAACCAGACCGCGATCTGCGATTAACATGCCAAGCTGGCCGCATGCGCGCGCATTTCCGGCCTCGCATTCAGGGCGCAGAGTTTCCGCCTCAGCCTGAACAGCCGCAGACAGCTTGATCTGAAACTCATTCTCGTCCCGGGCCCAATCAAGGGCCAGTTCCCCTGCCAATTGCCCCTCTTTTAGCGGTTGGGTAATCAGAAAGAACCGCACACCTTGATCCGCGTAAAACCCAGCTCTCATTTCACAAGCTGCGGATGAACCAGCTTCGCAGCCGGCCTCTGAAACCGTTCTGACATGTTCGAGTGCCGAGGCAATCTGATCGTCCGCAATCGGCATCCGTACCAAGAGACGCAGCACCAGATTGATCTCGATTTGACACATTCCATATCTGCCGGCTTCGCAGCCATCGCGCGCTCCGCGTTTCGCTGTTTCATAAAGATGAAGCGCGCGCTCCTCATCCTTGGGGAATACACTGGATCCAGTATAGTACTTGGGGAAAAGCCGACTGCATTCATAAAGGTCTGTTCCGTCACAGCCATTCTTGTAGGTTTGTTCGGCAAAACCAGATCGTGGCAGGAAAAAAATCAGCAAGATTGCGAGGAGGAAAAATTTTTGCATTCTGAAAATCCTTGAATTGAAAACAGGCTGGCAAAAAGTCTTGCATCTTACTGGGCGGTTTACAATCTTTTGCGCGCCTTCAATGCCGCCGAAATTGTACCGTCATCCAGATAATCCAGTTCACCGCCGATTGGCACGCCTTGGGCCAGCGAGGTGACCATGACCCCCGCCCCCTCCAACTGGTCCGAGATGTAATGCGCCGTGGTTTGGCCGTCCGTGGCGTTGAGGGCCAAGATCACCTCGGTGATGTTTTCATCCGCCACGCGGCGGCGCAGAAGCGGGATGCGTAAATCTTCGGGTGTGATGTTATCAAGCGCCGACAGCGCGCCGCCAAGCACATGGTAGCGACCGGAAAATACCGAGGCGCGCTCCATCGCCCAGAGGTCGGCCACGTCTTCAACCACGCAGATCTGGCCGTTTTCGCGCTTGGGGCTGGCGCAAATCGCGCAAACTTCGCGGGTGCCGATATTGCCGCAGGACACGCATTCGCGCGCCGTGGTGGCGACCCGGTGCAGAACGTCTGACAGCGGGTCCATCAGCGCGCCGCGTTTCTTGATGAGGTGCAGAACCGCGCGCCGGGCCGAGCGTGGCCCAAGCCCCGGCAAGCGCGCCATCAGCGCGATCAGGTTTTCGATGTCTTTGTCAGGGCCAGTCACAGGCTAGAACGGCAGCTTCATGCCGGGCGGCAGGCCCAGACCTTCGGCCATTTTCGCCATTTCGCTCTGATGCGCCTCTTGCGCCTTGGCTTGCGCGTCTTTGATCGCGGCAACGATCAAATCCTCGATCACCTCTTTTTGGTCAGGATCGAACAGGCTGGGATCAATCTCAAGTGCCTTGATCTCACCCTTGGCATTCGTGGTGGCCACCACCATACCCGCGCCCGATTGCCCGACCACGTTGATATCGGCCAGCCCGTCCTGCATCTCGCCCATCTTGGCCTGCATGTCCTGCGCCTGTTTCATCATCTTGGCCATGTCGCCAAGATTGCCTAAACCTTTTAGCATTGTTTTACTCCCTGCTTTCCTTTGACTTTAGATACTGTTCTGTTCGGCAGTTAACAAGGTGGCCTCATGTAAGTTGCTTGTTCAACAACAAGCGCTGAACCTCAAAACCATGCGCCTGAAAGAACTCATGCGCTGCGGTGTTTAGCTGCCACGTATCCAGTGCAATTTCGGTTTCAGCCCCTGCTAGTTTTTCAATTTCAACCATCAAAGCGCGTCCTATGCCGGACCGTCTCATCTGTTGACCAACATGGATGTGGTGAAGGTAGATGCGGTTGGCTGGCCTCATAAACGTATTCTGTTCACGGGATTGCCGCTCGACCAAAGCGTATCCAACGATTTCATCATCCGTATCAGCCAGCAATACTACGTGGTTTGAACTGGTCACCATGTCCGCCCAGAATGGTTCAAAAGCTGCTGGATCGGTGACCGCGTTGAAGTATTTGGGATAGATGCGAACATGCCAATTCTGAATCTGAGAATTCAAGAGGGCAAGTCGAGGGACATCCTCAGGAGTTGCTGAGCGGATCGTGGCCATAAGGTCAATCTTCCTCAAACGGATCCCAATCATCATCCACATCGTCGGGATCAATTGGCACAACATTGTCAATCGCCTCGTCCATGGCGGTTTTGACTTCGCGGATTTCAGCCCCGGGAAATGCGGCAAGCACCGCTTGCACCATCGGATGCGCCAGCGCTTGGGCTTGCAGATCATCGCGCGCGGCGTTTCTGAGCTCGGCGATGGTTTGTGCGCCACCCTCGCCCACCACCGTGACGCCCCAACGCAGACCGGTCCAGCTTTGCAATCGCTGGGCAAGGCGCGGGGCGAGGTCTTTGGCGGTCTTTTCCGTCATCTGGAATTCGATCCGCCCGGGCGAATATTTGGCGAGGCGGAAATTATCCTCGATCTCGACCAGAAGCTGCATGTCGCGGTTGGTTTTGATCATGTCGACCACTTGTTCAAAGCGGCTGAACCGGGCAAGGGCGGCGTTTGGCGCGGGGCTGGCCACGGCCATGGTGCCGCCACCCGCCACCGCTGAAACGCCTGCGCCTTGCGGGGTTACGGCCTGTGCAGTGGGGCCATTGCCACCACCGGTTGGAGCTTTTGTGCTGCCGCTTGGCGGGCTTGGGGGCGCGTCCATCAGCTTGCGCACAAGGTCATCGGGATTGGGCAGCTCCGCCACATGGGTCAGCCGGATGATCGCCATTTCCGCCGCCATCATCGCATTCGGGGCCTGCGCCACTTCTTCCAGCGATTTCAATAACATCTGCCACATCCGGGACAGCGCACGCATGGGCAGACGCGCCGCCATATCGGTGCCGCGTGCCCGTTCGTCCGGATTGACAGTCGGGTCATCGGCGGCCTCGGGCGTGATCTTGATGACGCTGGTCCAGTGGGTGATTTCCGCCAGATCGCGCAGCACCGCCATCGGATCAGCCCCGTCGGCATACTGGCCGGAAAGCTCGGCCAAGGCCGCACCCGCATCGCCCTTCATAATCATGTCAAACAGGTCCAAAACCCGACCCCGATCCGCCAACCCCAGCATGGCACGCACCTGCTCGGCATTGGTTTCGCCCGCCCCGTGGGCAATCGCCTGATCCAGAAGCGAGATCGCATCACGCATGGAGCCTTCGGCAGCGCGGGTGATAAGCGCCAGCGCCTCGTCATTGATCTGAACCTTCTCCAGATCGGCCAGCTTGCGCAGATAGGCGATGGTGTCTTCGGGCTCCATCCGTCTGAGATCAAACCGCTGGCACCGCGACAGAACCGTCACCGGAATTTTGCGGATTTCGGTGGTGGCGAAGATGAATTTGACGTGTTCGGGCGGCTCTTCCAGCGTTTTCAGCAGCGCGTTGAAAGCGTTGGTGCTCAGCATATGCACTTCGTCGATGATATAGATTTTGTAGCGCGCCGAGGTGGCGGAATAATGCACGCTTTCAATGATCTCGCGGATGTCATTGACGCCGGTACGGCTGGCCGCATCCATTTCCATCACGTCCACATGACGCCCCTCGGCGATGGCAACGCAAGGCTCGCACACCCCACATGGCGCGATCGTCGGCCCGCCTTTACCGTCTGGCCCGACACAATTCATGCCCTTGGCGATGATCCGCGCAGTGGTGGTTTTTCCGACCCCGCGCACACCGGTCATGATGAAAGCATGCGCAATGCGATCCGCCCCAAACGCATTTTTCAAGGTGCGCACCATGGCATCCTGCCCGATCAGATCGGCAAATGTCGCCGGGCGGTATTTGCGCGCCAGCACCTGATATCCCTGCTTGGTTTGTTCCTGTTCGCTCATTTCAACTTGCCTGATCGTGACCTGCCCTGCATATCTAAAGGTCGGTGGTGCAAAAGGCGAGTCCTTCAAGGCAGGAAACATGACGTAAACATGGCTTTCAGAATAGAAACCCTGACATTGGAAAACGGCGCGCGGCTGGGGATTTCGCCCCTGCCCGGGCGCTTTGGCGCGGGCTTGGCCGACCTGTCAACGATTGCGAAATGGGCACCGGATGTGGTGGTGTCGATGACGGGGATTGCGGAGATGGAGCGCCACAACATGAGCGATCTCGGCGGGCTGCTGGCGCAGTTCGGCATCGACTGGCAGCACTTCCCGATCCGTGATTTCGGCGCGCCCCAGGGCATGGCGAACTGGCCCGCGCTTTCAAAAAAGCTGCATAAGGTGCTGGATCAGGGCGGCGCGGTTCTGGCCCATTGTTACGGCGGGCACGGGCGCAGCGGCATGGTGTTGCTGCGTTTGATGGTGGAGCGGGGCATGAATGCCCGCACCGCCCTTGACCAGTTGCGCGCGGTGCGACCGGGTGCGGTGGAAACCGACGCACAATTCGCATGGGCGGCAAAGAAGAATTTTCCCGAAAATTCTTGAGCCTGAAAATTTTTCGATAAAAATTTTCACCGATAGCTCGCCGATAACTCATAGGAAAAGGTGAGAGGTTGGACAACGACCCAAACGGGACTCGTTATGGCTGCTTCCTTCCGGATCTGACCAGGTTGGCGAGGCGTCCGCCCGCGCCAACCTCTCAAGCGCATATATATGTCTGCGGTTTGCTCTGGTCAAGCGTTCGCCATTGTGCAGATGTCTCATTTTGCGGTGTTCAAGGGGACGGGTGCGGATTAGGGTTCCAAAAAGTGCGGAAAATGACGGGCTGGACCATGAAAAATGCCGAAACAGTGACCTTTGGCGGCGCGGGGTTTGACCGGGCAGACCAATTGCGCAAAGATGCCAACAAGCTCGCGCAGTTGCTGGATGATCCCGATAGCCGGGTGCTGCCGGTTTGGCGCGGCAAGCCCTTGATGTGCGGTTCGGATCACGTCGCCTTGGCTTTTCTGTCGCCGGATCACACGGTTTTCGATGACGCGCGTGAAGCGCCGGTGTTTCTGGGGATGCAAGAAGGAGCCGCCTTTTTCGCCCGCGACACCTCGCCGTGGAAAGCACCGGAACAGGATATTGACAGGGTTGGCGAATTTGCCGACAACAGCCAACAGCGCCACCCCGCCCTGCCTGAGGATCAGTATTTCGGCGAATTGCGCCTGAATATGGCGCATTTAAGCGCGCGCGATGCGGAACTGGCGGCCATGTCCGTGGGGGTTTTTGCCTGGCATCGCAACCACCGGTTTTGTGCGCGCTGCGGCGAAAAGTCCAACATCTCGACAGGCGGCTGGCAGCGCACTTGTCCCGCCTGCAAGGCCCAGCATTTCCCGCGCACCGACCCCGTGGTCATCATGCTGATTACAAGCGGCAACAAGGTGCTGATCGGGCGCTCGCCCCATTGGCCCGAAGGCATGTATTCGCTGCTGGCAGGTTTCATGGAGCCGGGTGAAACCA
Organism: Alphaproteobacteria bacterium; assembly: GCA_013151535.1. Classification (GTDB taxonomy): domain Bacteria; phylum Pseudomonadota; class Alphaproteobacteria; order Rhodobacterales; family Rhodobacteraceae; genus UBA5972. The sequence continues at coordinate 5,845 of JAADIC010000004.1, forward strand.
TCGAAGCGGCGGTGCGGCGCGAGGTGTTCGAGGAGACGGCGGTGAAAATCGGCAAGGTCGGCTATCTGGCCAGCCAGCCCTGGCCGTTTCCCTCATCCTTGATGATCGGTTGCTGGGGCGAGGCGCTGAGCGAAGATATCACCATCGACCCCACGGAAATCGAAGATGCGCTGTGGACCAGTCGCGAAGAGATTTTGGAGGCCTGGGCCAACAAGATCCCGACACTGGTTGCGGCGCGCAAAGGCTCGATTGCGCATTTTCTGATAAAGAATTGGTTGTCAGACACGCTTTCTTAAGGCTAGAGACAGAAAGATTGTAAATCGTAAGGTCAGTACAAGTATGAAATTTACCGGCAAAACCGATCTTGAGGCGAATTTGAACGCCACTTTCGCGGCGTTCTCGGATTTTGAAACATTCGAGCGGCAGGTGCTGCGCTCGGGCGCCAAAATCGCGCGCACCGATGATGTGACCGTGCCCGGCCCCGGTATGATGTGGGATGTGGCGCTGGAATTTCGCGGTAAAGCCCGCAAGATCAAGGTGGAGCTGGTGGATTTCGACGATCCCAACCGCCTGTGTTTTGAGGCAACGGCCAACGGGTTTGACGCCTTGATCGAGGTGGAGCTGACGCCGCTATCGGGCCGCCAGACCCGCGCCAATGTGGGCTTTGACATCACCGCCAAAACCCTTGCCGCCAAGCTGGCCCTGCAAACCGCGCGGCTGACCAAAGGCACGCTGAACAAACGCTTCAACCGTCGCCTGCACCGGTTTGGCCGCGAAATGGAATCTCGGATCAAACCGTAGGATGTGTGCTCTGCACGCATCTGTGGGGGTGTTTAGAATCGCGATGCGTGCCAAGCACGCATCCTACGTGCGAATTTCCGTATCCGCCGGATAAACGCCCAAAATCTTCACATGGGTCGTGAAATAGGCCAGCTCGTCCAGCGCGCGTTTGACGTTGGCATCCTCGGGATGGCCCTCGATATCGGCGTAAAACTGGGTTGCGGTGAACACACCGCCGACCATATAACTTTCCAGCTTGACCATATTGACGCCATTGGTGGCAAACCCGCCCATGGCTTTATATAGCGCCGCCGGAATGTTGCGCACCCGAAAAACAAATGTGGTCATCATCCGGTCGCTGCGGCGCTTGAGATTCGGTTCGCGCGCCATGACCAGAAAACGGGTGGTGTTGTTGGCGTGGTCCTCGATATGACGCGCCAGAACATCCAGCCCATAAATTTCGCCCGCCAACTCGCTGGCCAGTGCCGCAAGCGGCGGCTGCCCCGCTTGGGCCACATGTTTGGCTGACCCTGCGGTATCCGCCCCGGTCACGGTTTTGATGTTATGGCCGCCAAGAAATTCACGGCACTGGCCCAGCAGAACCGTGTGGCTCATGGCGGTCTTGACCTCGGCCAGCTTGGTGCCCTTAACCGCCAGCA
>JAADIC010000368.1 GCA_013151535.1 Alphaproteobacteria bacterium
CCATGCACGGTATCGCTGCCGCTACCCGCGACAATCGTGTCATTGCCGGTGCCGCCATACATCTTGTTGGCCCCGGCCCCGGCGGTCATAACGTCATCGCCGGACCCACCCCAGAACTGGTCGTTTCCATCCGTATCCGTTAACGTATCGTCACCGCCTCGACCTTTCAAAATATCAATGCCAGCGCCGCCGTTCATGTCGTCGCCAAGATTGCCCCCCTTCAGAACATCGTCCCCGGTACCGCCGTCGATCGTGCCGCCGACAGTGCCGGTGTTAACTCCCTTATATACGTCGTTACCCGCGCCCAGTGAAACGAAACCCGAGACGGTGCCTTCGTTACGCATCTGGTCATTGCCTTCCATGAGGTCGACCGCACCGGTTATGGTGCCAGAATTTCTTAGAAAATCGGAATTAACTGAACCAGATACAGCAAGCGAGGTGGATAAACTTGGATCTGCAGTTGTGGAAATCGATCCATTATTCGTAATGCCAAACTTGGAATTTGCCCCGGTTATCGTGATGGTAACTCCTTTACTTGAAAGAATACCGTCGTTCACGACTATCATTTCAGAATCCCGTACTGAGACAGCAGAAAACGCACCATAGATCAAACCGGAATTGTATAGATTGCTTTGATCAATCGCATTATAATCGCCGCGAAGATATATTCCTGTTCCCGCCGTACCGATTATCTCGCCGGAATTGGACAAGGCTGCCGCATCTCCCTTCAAGTTTACACCAGTCGACCAGCCTTGAACTGATCCTGCATTCGTGAATTCGTTCCCGTCGCCATACATTCGCACAGCGTCAAAATAGCTACTGACAATTCCGGATTTTAAGATCGAAACCGATCGGGATCCCCAAGAATAGGGATCACCTGCTATTGAAGTTCCGGTAAGTTCAAGGCCAGAACCCGTGACCGAAGAAACCTCACCTGCGATCGTCAACCGTTCGTTTCGTGACATGGTTGTCGCGCTTTCTATTGCGTTACCACTTGTAGAGAAAACCCCGCCCAGTCGCGCGATATAATAGAATGTATTATAGTCCAGAGTATAGGTGCTCGTGAGTATATTAGTCACTATAAAGCCAGCCATTTCAGTCTCCAATATGCTGCGAATTGTTGAATAATTCTGTAGATGCTGGGCCCAATTATTCTTAAAGTCAATGAATTCAACTGGCCTATCCCGCCCGGGAACAAGACGTTTCTCGGTTGAAGAACTACAGTTTCAAAACTTGTACGGAGGTCGACTTTCTTGCTGCTGCCCTAATTGACTTGCAGGGTGCGCGCATCAGCGGATACTGCAACGTCTAAAGAAAACGGGAGAGACAAATGAAAATTGGCAGCTTCAACATTCACGGCATCAACTGATGACACGCGGGGCCGCCGCGTTCTCAATCTTGCTGGCACTCATCGCCGTAGCAGGGCCGGCTGCTGCCACCCAATGGCAGGTATTTCCGCCAAGCCCGTCAGACGAAGGGATTTACGAGCCTTCAGCCATTGGTCAATTGCCGGACGGGCGGGTTTTTTTGGTTCAGGACGAGGCAAACTCGGCCCTTGCCACCTTGACACTCGATAACAAGGGCCGCGCCGTTCCGGTTATTCTCGACAGCCGGAACATCCCGAAAAAACACGCCGCCCTGAATGATCTGGAAGCGCTGGCGGTGGATTCCGACGGGATGATTTATGTGCTCAGCTCGCAGTCGCGCAATCTGTCGGGCAAGCGGACCAGCAACCGCCAAATGTTCGTGCGCCTGCGGTTGAACGGTGGTTTGCTTCAAGCGACGGGCCGCTACAAAACCCTGCTGAAAGATATGCTTGCCGCCTATCCCGCGCTGGTGCCCAGCGCAAAGTCATCTTTTGCCAAGGGTCGGCTGGGGTTCAACATCGAAGGTCTGAGCTTTTCCGGCGATGGCGGCGCGCTGCTGATTGGCCTGCGCGGGCCGGTTCTTGGCGGTGGGTCTTTGATTGCGGTTCTGAACAATCCGAAGGCCGTTTTTGACGGCCAAGCACCGGATTTCGCCCCCGATCTGATCCGGCTTGACCTTGACAAGGGGGGCATCCGGGCGCTGGCATATATTCCAGCACTTGATGGCTTTCTGATTTCGGCCCAGAAATCGCACCGGAAATCGGCCTCCCATAACCCGTTTCAGCTCTGGTTCTGGTCCGGCAATCAAGCCGCCAATCCACGCCCGGTGACAATTGCCGGGCTGGACACCAGAAAAACCGAAGGCATCGCGCAGATCCGCCGCGGGGGGCGTGATTATCTGTTGTTGGTCAGCGATGACGGTGACCGGGCGGCCAATGTCGCGGCGCATTATATTCTGCTGCCGATGGAAACAGTTGCGGCCTCCGTAAAGGGCCGCTAAATCTGATCCTGTCAACAGGCCAGAAAAGGAGCGTGACATTGCTGGACTATCAGGATTTTCTGCGTGACCTCGCCATCAATGTTGTCGCGATCTATGTCTTTGTTTTTCTGATCTATTACCGCCGGCACGGGGATCGGGAAACCGCGATCATGCTGGCCATGTTCAACGCCTTTCTGTTCACCATTGTCATTACAATATCGTTGACCGAAATCAATATCGGGGCCGGGTTTGCCCTGTTTGCAATATTATCGGTGATCTCGCTGCGCAGTGTGAACATTTCCAAGGTCGAAGTGGGCTATCTGTTCGGGGTCATTGCCCTGTCGCTAATCAACGGTATTTCATTTCAGGATTACCTGCTGCTCGCCCTGTGCAATATTGTGATCGTCGGCGCAGCGGCGATTCTGGACAGCAATCTGATATTCAAACCCACCCTAAAGGCCGAGATCACGCTTGAGCAGGTCGCATTGCGTGAGGTTGCGGATATGCAGGCGTTGAAAACCCGCGTCGCCGAACTTTACAAGATGCCGGTCCAACACATCACAATCGTCAAATATAACCCCGACAAGGCCAGTTTGCGATTGTTGGCCCATCTGCGGCTTGAATAGGAGCAGTTGACGTTCATGAAAATCGCCAGTTTCAACATCAACGGCCAGAAAGTGCTGATCGACGAGGTGTCGCTGCCGTTCTTGACCGCTGCTGTGATCGACTATTCCCAAGAACTGATCGGCGCGCGCTTCGTGATCGAAAACCCGAACGCAACGAGTTCCTGCGGCTGCGGAACGTCTTTTTCTGTTTGAAAACCTCTACTTAAACCTGTTTCGATGCGAGGAATGCCTCGCCCATAGATATTTTCGGGTTAAACGCGCTTTTCACCCTTTTGGGGGATTACGGAAGTTGCGTGCTGGTTCAGTTTGAAAGGATGAAAACCATAAACAGCGAGGAAGCAAAATGAACCGTCAATCAATAGTACCAACAAACCGCAAACTCATCGCCGCCGCACTTGGTGCCGCCGTATTATTCGGCATGACAAGCACAAGCGCCTTTGCCCAGAGCCAATGTCTGGCCGGCGTTGCCGGTTTCAAAGCCGGACAAAAGGGTATCTACGTCAAGCACGCTCCGATGGGACCGCACTCCGTGGTTGTTCAAGCCACCAATACCGCAGGTTATTCATCCACCGGCGACGCGACCTATTTTAACGTGCTGAAAATCAAATCCGACAATTTTCAGGTTCAGCACAAACGCACTGTCGACGGCGTACCGATCGCGCTTGATGTCGGTATTCCTTTGAACTGGATCGCCTGTACACGGTGATTCCGCCAGGAAACAACTAAGTGGGCGGAGGCAATTCTCCGCCCGTTTTCGTATGCTCAAGGGTAAGGTGGCAAACTACGCTTGTTTCGTCTTTCTCCAAACATGTAGAATGGGCGAACATGTCATCGGAGTCACCCAATGAAAATTGCCAGTTTCAACATCAACGGCATCAAGGCCCGGCTGGAGCGCCTGATCGAATGGCTGCCGGAAAGCGGTATCGACGTGGCGCTACTGCAAGAGATCAAATCGGTGGATGAGAATTTCCCGCGCCAGGTGATCGAGGATCTGGGCTATGTGGTTGAAACCCACGGCCAGAAATCCTTTAACGGCGTGGCGATCCTGTCGAAATTTCCACTGGAGGACGTGGTGCGCGACCTGCCCGGCGATGAAAACGACGAACAGGCCCGCTGGATCGAAGCCACCGTGATGGGCGATGTACCGGTGCGGGTTTGCGGCTTGTATCTGCCCAACGGCAATCCGGTGGGCGATGATCTGAAGGGGCCGAAATACACCTATAAACTGGCGTGGATGGAGCGCTTGAAGGCCCGCACCGAAGATTTGCTGGCCAGCGAGGAGCCGTTCCTGATGGCCGGGGATTACAACATCATCCCGCAGCCCGAGGACGCCCATAGCCCCGATAAATGGCGCAGCGATGCACTGTTTTTACCGCAAAGCCGCGCCGCTTATCAGCGTATTCTGAATCTAGGTTTCACCGAAGCGTTTCGCGCGATTGAGCCAAGGCCGCTGAACTACACCTTTTGGGATTTCCAGCGCGGCGCGTGGAACAGGAACGACGGTATAAGGATCGACCATTTTCTGCTGTCACCGCAATGCGCCGACCTGCTGACGGATTGCCAGATTGACCGCCATATGCGCGGGCGTGAGAGGCCCTCGGACCACGTGCCGATCTGGGTGGAACTGGCGGCTTAGGTGCTTGTCTTTGAAGGGGTGCGGGGCGCGCTAAGAATCGCCCCGCAAGCCTCTCTTATTCCACCGTCAGGATGATCCACATGCCCGATGCATAATGCCCGGAAATGTTGCAATAAAGCGTATAGGTGCCCGGCTCCAGCCGGATTGTCAGGCTACCGGATGCCCCTGGTGCCAGTTCGGCGACTTCACCAAGATTGACACCGTCGGCTTCTTCATCCACCCGGGCGATATCCTCGACATAGGGCAGACCGGCAGACATGTCGGGCAGCACCGCGACCACCATTTCATGTTCGATATCCGCTGAAGTGTTGACCACCTGAAACGTCACTTCGCCTGCCGGAATGGTCGCCGTGGAAACCATGATCCCCATGCTATCTTTGTAACGCGGCACATTGTTGATGATGCGGTGATCGGTATAGGTTTCCATATTGGTGCCGGCATCCCAAAGTTTTACCTGCACGACAACGCCGTCAGAAGCAGCCAGGGCCGGCATCGAGAGCGCCCCAAGTGCCAAAGTGGCAGCGGCGAGTGTATTTACAAAATGTTTCATATTCTTTCTCCATGAATCGGTTTATCAGGAAAAGACAAAGCGCCTGTTTTCACAGCAATACTTTGATTTCGATCAACTCGCGGAAAACGTGATTGGCCGACATAAGGGCCTGTTGAAAACCCGTTTTTCGCCGCAGAAATTGGGGGAAGGACGCTAGACCGGCCAACACCTGGCAGAGGCTGACCGGCGGGATTTTTATCAAATGAAGGTGGTAAAGCGCGAGCAGTTGAACAACACCGAGGGGACACATATTCAATAAACTAGAAAACCGGTTTATCGGTCTGTCGGTCTACTGGTCTGTCGATCCACTTGTCTACCAGTCTACCGGTCCATCGGCGGACCAGAATACTGGCACAAAGGTCCATCATTTTGTTGGTGGAGCACAAAACTGGTTTATCGGTACCCGGGTTCGATGGCGTTCAACCTTGGCAAACCACGTCGGGCAAGCGATCTCTGGGCACTGGGCCTCAGCCCTCGCGCGTCACATCATAACCATAGAGCCAGTCAAACCGGCCCAGCATCCGCGCCGGATTTACACCACCAAGCAGGCGCATCGCGCTATGGGTCAATCCGCGCATCAAGGGCGAGGACATGTGGTAAATTCCGGTGTTGCTATCAGCCGCGCGCACGATGCGGCGCACGCGGCCGATGCGGCGCGTTTGATAGGCGGCAAAACCAGCCTGCAGATCATCGTGACGGTCCATTTCCTCGGCCAGAACCCAGGCGTCTTCAATCGCCATATTCGCCCCTTGCGCCAGATATGGCAGGGTCGGATGGGCCGCATCCCCAAGAATGGCGGTGCCACCCTGATGCCAGCTTTCGGCCACCGGATGGGCAAACAGCCCCCACAGATGCACGTTTTCACACAGCGACAGCAGGCGCTGGACCTCGGGAGTGAAATCGGCGAAGGCGG
>JAADIC010000331.1 GCA_013151535.1 Alphaproteobacteria bacterium
CGGGGAATTCTTCGGGTAGTTCATGCGGGGTCTTGGACATCGGTTCCTCCTGTGATTTCCGTTGAGTCCAGAGTGCCGCACACCCGCCGCGGCAGCCTTGATTTATGTCAAAAATCAGATGGCCAAAAGATCGGTGACCGCCGGCTTGCCACGCGCCAGGATTGCCGCGAAACTATCCGCATCGATATTGGCACCGCAAACCACAACACCGATACGCTTGCCTTGCAATCTGGCCCGCAACGGGCCGAATACGGCGGCCAAAGCCGCGCCCGCCGCAGGCTCCACAGCCAGTTTCGCCTCCTGTTGATAGATCACCACACCGGCGCAGATCTGATCGTCGGTGACGGTGACAATCTCGTCCACATATGCGCGGCAAACACGGTACGAAAACGGCATTGCGCTTGGCGCACCAAGCGAGTCCGCCAGCGTGTTGATACCGTCCAGCGCCACAGGTTTACCCGCCTCAAAACTGAGTTGCATGGAGCGCGCGCCCGTCGGCTCGACCCCGTAAACCGCGCAGTTCGGGTTAAGCTGCTTGATCGCCGCCGCCACGCCGGAAATCAGCCCGCCGCCGCCGACAGCGACGATCACCGCATCAAGATCAGGCACCTGATCGGCAAATTCAAGGCCAACGCCCGCCGCACCCAGCGTGGTGAACGGGCCCTCAAACGGATGCACATAGGTGCGGTTTTCGTCGCGGCTCAGGCGTTCAGCCTCGGCCATGGCCGCCGCCCCACCTTCGATAATCAGCACCTCGGCCCCCAGCTTTTTGGCCCGGGCCACCCGAAACGGATTGGCGGTGGAAATCATCGCCACCTTGGCGGAAACCCCAAACCGCTGCGCCGCCCAAGCCGCTGCAATGGCGTGATTTCCGGCACTGGCCGCAGTGATCCCCGCCGCGCGGTCACTTTCAGGGATTTCCATGATCCGCGACAACGCCCCGCGCGCTTTGAAAGTGCCGGTTTTTTGCAGGCATTCCAGCTTCAGAAACAGCCTTGCGCCGCCCAGAAGTGGATCAAGGGCGGGCGATTGCAGCTCCACGCTTGGGGTTTTGACCACATGCGGCGCAAGGAGCTGCGCGCGCGCACGGATGGCCGCAAGCGAAATGGCATTTAGGGGAATGTCGTCATATTGAGCCATGGGGCACCTCCGGTCGGTGCGCGAAACCTATAGCGTTTCCAGTTCACCTTGAAGCGCTAACATCACAATTCGCGTTTGAGCGAAGCGAAAGGCAGCGAGAGGTGATTCAAGGTGAACTGGAAACGCTTTTGGGCAGGCTTTCGGTGACCACGAGCGCCGGTTTGTCGCCGGTTTATCCTTTGCGCTAACCCCGTGGCGCGCGCCATCCGGCTTTCAGCGCATCGGCAACCGAACAGAACCAGCGCTCCCCCTTGCGGGTATCGATTTTGGTTTTCTGATACCATTTGCTGCCCGGCAAGTGATAAATCCGGCCGCTTTTGGAGATATTCCCCTTGATCGCACAGGCCGCACTTGGCGGTTTTGCCGATTTCCGGGCTGCAAGTCGAAACACCTGAGGCGTTTGCATTGTGCCTGACCACAGGCCCACATCGCGCGCGGCGGCGGATTGCTCGGCGGGTATATAGAGGCTGGAATATTTACGAAATGCAATTGCAATGCCGCGTTCCACCAGCAGACCACCAAGATCACGCCCGCCCACCTGACACTGGACAATCGGACGTTTATAAACATCGCGCTTATCCCAGACACAGCTAACCGTCTGATCCTGAAGGATATTTCTCAAACTATCGGTCGCCCACTTGCCGCAGGCCCATACCACGCCCTGCTCCGTTCGGCAGGTTTGCCGGGCCTCGGGGGCATCGATGCCGAATATCCGCAACCGCTTGCCCGCGATCTTGATCGTATCGCCATCGGTTACGGTTGCCACCCCCTGAACCTGATAGCGCGAGAAGAGAGGCTTGTTCTGGGCCGCCCCGGCGGCGAGCCCAATAAGCAGAAAACCAAAGAGTGATGCCGTCAGTAAGAATTTGTTAACCATTTATTAAGAATAGTTAACGTGAGGTCAATTTTCAAGATTTTCGGGTAAATTGGTTAACGCTGGCGCCTGCGCCAATCCGGATTGATCCAAGGCTTGGCGTTGGAGCGCGCCAATGGCGCAAGCCCCAGAATATGATCGCTGGCCTTTTCACCGACCATGATCGAGGGGCCGTTCAGGTTGCCATTGGTGATGCGCGGAAAGATCGAGCTGTCAGCGACGCGCAGCCCCTTGACCCCGATCACCTTACATTCGGGATCAACCACCGCCATCTTGTCATCCGCCGCGCCCATCTTGCAGGTGCCACACGGGTGAAACGCGCTTTCAGCATGCGCGCGAACGAAATCATCCAACGCCTCGTCTGACTGTGCCACCACACCGGGCTGGATTTCCTTGCCCGCGAAGGGGGTGAAGGCCGGTTGCGCGAAAATCTCGCGGGTCAGGCGGATGGCCTGGCGGAAATCCTGCCAGTCCTTGTCGTGGCTCATATAGTTGAAGCGGATTTCAGGGGCCAGGTTCGGATCATTCGAGGCCAGCGTCACCGCACCGCGAGAGGGTGAACGCATGGGGCCGACATGGGCCTGAAATCCGTGGCCTTCAGCCGCCGCCTTACCGTCGTAACGAATGGCAATCGGGATGAAATGGTACTGGATATCGGGATAGTCCACGCCTGCCGCCGAGCGGATAAAAGCCGCGCTTTCAAACTGGTTTGAGGTGCCAAGACCGGTCTTGGTGAACAGCCATTGCGCCCCGATCAGGGCCTTGGAAAACAGGTTCCAATGCTTGTAAAGCGTGATCGGTTGCAAGCTGGCCATCTGGATGTAAACCTCAAGATGATCCTGAAGGTTCCGCCCGACGCCGGGGCGGTCCGCCACCAGATCAACGCCATGTTCCGCCAGATGGACGGCGGGGCCAATGCCTGACAGCATCAGCAATTTGGGCGAGTTGATGGAGCTGGCGGCGACGATTACTTCGCGGTTTGCGCCCAAAACCTCAACCTTGCCACCGCGCGACACTTCAACCCCGACTGCGCGGCCCCCCTTTATCACAATCTTACGGGCCAGCGCCCTTATCAGCGTCACGTTCGGACGCTTCAGCGCCGGGCGCAGATAGGCATTCGCCGCCGACCAGCGCCGCCCCTGCCAGACGGTTTGCTCCATCGGGCCGAACCCCTCTTGCTGCGCACCGTTATAATCATCGGTCACCGGATAACCGGCCTGCTGCCCGGCCGTAACAAAGGCCTGAAACAGCGGGTTCTTGCGTGCGCCTCGGGTCACATGCAAGGGGCCATCGGTGCCGCGCCAATCCGCGTCACCACCGTGACCGCCGCAATGCCAATGCTCCATGCGTTTGAAATAGGGCAGCACATCGCCGTAACCCCAGCCCGTCGCGCCACTTTCGGCCCAATGGTCAAAATCGCGCGCATGGCCGCGCACATAAACCATGCCGTTGATCGAGCTTGATCCACCAATCACCTTACCGCGCGGCGTCACCAGCCGCCGGTTGCCCAGATGTGGCTCGGGTTGTGAGCTGAAGCCCCAATCGTAATGCGGCATGTTCATCGGATAGGACAAGGCGGCTGGCATCTGGATGAACGGCCCCGCATCGGTGCCGCCGTGTTCGATCACCAGCACCGTGTTTTTACCGTCCCCGGACAAGCGGTAAGCCAAGGCGCAACCGGCAGAGCCTGCGCCGATGATGATATAATCCGCACTATTCATTGTTTCAGAAATACTCCGGGGATGAGTTGCGCAACCCGAGGGGGCGGCACCCTCTGCACCCTCTGCAAACATATGTGACCGGCTTGATATTCAACCGGATTTTCCTGTCGCTTTGTGATCCAGAAAACTGTTGATCGTGGCATGGCTGCCTTTCAATTTGTCCCAGATTGCCCCGAAATGTGTGCAATATTCCAGCGCCTCATCCGCGCCGCCGACGGTAATACCATAAGCACTTGCCTCGATGTCCTTTTCTTTCGGGCCGCGCCCCACCAGCATCGGCAGCACGAATTTGTTGCGTTTTACGATTTCAGCCCCCAGCCCTGTCATATCGGGGGTTTTGCCACGCAGCAGCAGCCACAGACGGGCCATGATCGAATCGATCAGGAAATCGTCGGGATATTCTTTCAGCAAGCGGCGCAGATCGCCGATTTTGCGCCTTTCCATCAACAGCAGGATCACCAAGGCGCGCACCCCCTGATTGTCGTTCGAGTTCAGTTTCAAAAGCCGCTGATAGACAAGCAGCGCTTCATCCCGCTCACCGGCCTCCTGCAAGGCAAGGCCAAGCTCGTGCAGGGCGCGCATATAGGGACGGGTGCCGATGAACCCCCACCATTCCATTTCGTCGTCCTCCAGCAGCGGTGCCCACAGACGATCCCCGACACGCACCGCCTCGCGCAGCAGGGCAATGGTTTCAGCCAGGGTTTTGGCGCTGTGCGACAACAGGATATAGCCGTCAATATTGTCCAGATCCGCGCCAAGTCCTTTGCGCGCCAGCCGCTCCCTCTTGGCTTGTGTCTCTGCCTCCCAGGCCTGTTCGACGAATTCTTCGCCCTTGCAGAAAATTGCGGGTCCCATGAAGCCGTCTTTTAGTTTGCCGTGCCGCATCCGGAGTGCTCCTTCAATGTTATGTTGTCTGTCTCATTGCCCGCCCTGCCCTAATTTGAGGTCCAGATAATCCCACACCAGCCCCATGGTCTGGAACCGATCGAGCGCGTTCTGGCCCAGTGCTTGGCGAATATAAAGCCCGTCAATCAGCGCCGCCACGCCGCTTGCGATCAGATGGGCGTTGGCCTCGTTTGTCAGTTGTTTGAGATTGAAAACCAGATTGGAATGCACCCGTTTGACATAGATATTCAGCAGCAGCATCGCCCCATCGGAATTTTGTGCCTGCACATAAAAGATCAGCCAGCTTGAAATCACCGCAGGCTCGAACTCATCCGGGTCAAAGCTGGCGGCGATGATGGCGTTCAGGCGATCCCGCGGGGTTTTGGCCTCGGCCAGCTCGGCCCGCACACGATCCCCGAACAGGGTCATGATATGGCGCATGGCGGCCAGAAAAATCTGCTCTTTGGAGCCGAAATAGTGATGCGCCAGCCCGCTGGACATCCCGGCCCGATGCGCGATCTGGCTGACGGTGACTTCAAGGGTTCCGGCCTCGCCAATTTCGGCAATCGCCGCCTCGATCAACGCGGCTTTGCGTATGGGTTCCATTCCGACTTTGGGCACGCGATCCTAAACCTTCGACAATTTTCTTGCTTTTCCTTTCTGGATCATTTTTAATTGACTAGTCAATCAATAAAACTGGCAATAATAATTTGCCGCTCACAATCGGATGGAACGGGAGATCTTATCCATGACATTTCTGAAACTCGGGGTCGCCAGCGCGGCCATCACCGCCGTGCTGTCCAGCGCGGCCTTTGCCGGTGCAAATTGTGAAAAGGTCACGTTTTCCGACGTGGGCTGGACCGATATCACCGCCACCACCGCCGCCACTAACACCATCCTGAGCGCGCTTGGCTATAAGGTTGACGTGAAAATCCTGTCGGTGCCGGTGACATATGTGGCCATGGCGGGGGGCGATGTGGACGTGTTCCTTGGCAACTGGATGCCAACCATGGAGGGCGATATCGCCCCGTATCGCGAGGCTGGCACGGTTGATACGGTGCGCGAGAACCTTGAAGGCGCAAAATATACGCTGGCGGTGAACAAGGCGGCGGCTGATCTTGGCATCAAGTCTTTCGCCGATATCGCCGCCAACAAAGACGCGCTGAAGGGCAAGATTTACGGCATCGAGGCTGGCAATGACGGCAACCGGTTGATTATGGATATGATCGGCTCGAATGCTTTCGGGTTGGACGGGTTTGACGTGGTCGAAAGCTCCGAACAGGGCATGTTGGCGCAGGTGGCGCGCAACACCAAGAAGGGTGAGCCGATTGTGTTTCTGGGTTGGGAACCCCACCCGATGAACGCCAATTTCGACATGTCCTATCTGGCCGGGGGTGACGATTATTTCGGCCCTGATCTGGGCGGTGCCACGGTCTATACCAACA
>JAADIC010000068.1 GCA_013151535.1 Alphaproteobacteria bacterium
TTCGGGGCGCGCGAGATGTATTATACCCGGCAAGGTCGGGGCGGGGTTGCCGTATCAGTTGAAAAACCGGTGAAAGCCAAGGGGAATGCTGCGCTGGAGGAGTGGAACAGCCAGCAAAGATAGGCCCTGACCATGAGGCAAATCGCCCTTTCAGATCACATCTTTGGTATTTGCCTATATCGCTGAATTCCCTATGATCCGCGACAAATGTGAGCGGACCGGAGACAGTGAAATGACAGCGGAACTTGGGCATTTTGCCCTGATCTTGGCCTTTATGGTGGCGATTGTGCAAATGATCGTGCCGATGATCGGCTCGTATAAGGGCTGGAACAACTGGATGGACGTGGCTGTACCCGCCGCGCTGACCCAGTTCGCGCTGACGACATTGTCGTTCGGGGCTTTGGTCTATGCCTTTGCGGTGTCGGATTTTTCGCTGTCGCTGGTGGTGGCCAATTCGCATTCGGCCAAGCCGATGCTTTATAAGATCACCGGCACCTGGGGCAATCACGAGGGATCGCTGCTGTTATGGGTGCTGATCCTGACGCTGTTCGGCTCCATGGTGGCGATGTTTGGCAGGAACCTTCCGGCCACGCTCAAGGCGCGGGTTCTGTCGATACAGGCGGCAATCGCAGTCTCTTTTTCGCCTTTCTGATTTTCACCTCGAACCCGTTTTTGCGTCTGGCCTTTCCACCGTTTGATGGTCAGGGCCTGAACCCGCTGTTGCAGGATGCTGGCCTGGCGTTCCACCCACCGTTCCTCTATTTCGGCTATGTCGGCCTGTCGATGTCGTTCAGCTTTGCGGTTGCGGCCCTGCTTGAGGGCAAGGTCGATGCGGCCTGGGCGCGCTGGGTGCGGCCCTGGACATTGGCGGCCTGGGTGTCGCTGACGCTGGGCATCGCGCTGGGGTCCTGGTGGGCGTATTATGAGCTTGGCTGGGGCGGCTGGTGGTTCTGGGATCCGGTCGAGAATTCCAGCTTCATGCCTTGGCTGATTGCCACCGCCTTGTTGCATTCCGCCATCGTGGTGGAAAAGCGCGAGAGCCTGAAAACCTGGACAATCCTGCTGGCCATTCTGGCGTTCTCGTTCTCGCTGATCGGTACGTTCATCGTGCGCTCCGGGGTATTGACGTCGGTTCACGCCTTTGCCAACGATCCTGAACGCGGCATGTTCATTCTGGTCATTCTTGCGATCACCATTGGTGGCTCGTTAACCCTGTTCGCCTTGCGCGCCGGGGCCATGCAATCCAAGGGGCCGTTTTCCACGGTCAGTCGTGAAAGCGGGCTGGTTCTGAACAATGTGCTGCTGATCGTGGCGACGCTGGTGGTGTTTGTCGGCACGGTCTGGCCGCTGTTTTCCGAGCTGTTATTCGGGCGCAAGCTGTCGGTGGGGGCACCGTTCTTTGATATGGCGTTCACGCCGTTCATGCTGGTGATCGTCGTGGTTCTGCCGATTGGCGCGGTGCTGCCGTGGAAACGGGCCAAACTTGGCGGGCGATCTGTCAAACCGCTTTGGGGTGTGCTGGCGCTTTCGGTGGCGCTTGGCTCATTGGTTCTGGTGGTGCAGACGGGCACACGGATGATGGCTCCGATCGGGCTGGCACTGGCGTTCTGGCTGGTTGTCGGGGCGCTGGCGGATCTCGCGCTGCGGGCCCGCTTTGGCAGCGTGCCGTTTGGGGAAGCCCTGCGGCGGTTGGCAAACCTTCCGCGGGCCGATTTTGGCAAGGCGCTGGCCCATGGCGGGCTTGGCATCATCATTTTCGGGATCGCATCCGTCACCGCCTGGGAGGCCGAGGATATCCGTGTCGCCAATATCGGTGACAGCTTTGAAATCTCGGGCCCTGTGACCACCTATCAAATCCGGTTTGACGAGGTGAAACAGGTTCAGGGGCCGAATTACCGTTCGACCATGGGCGTGTTTTCGGTTCTGGTCGATGGCGAGGTGATCTCGACATTGACGCCGGAGAAACGCTTTTATCCGGTGTCGGGCACCCCCACGACCGAGGCGGCGATGGATATCGGCATTACCCGCGACGTCTATGTGGTGGTCGGGGATGCGCAGGATAGCGGCGGTTATGCGGTGCGGACCTATATCAAGCCGTTCGTCAACTGGATCTGGGGCGGTTCGATCATCATGTCGATTGGTGGCTTGCTAAGCCTGAGCGACCGGCGCTATCGTGTGGCGGCGGGGGCCAAAAGACGACGCAGAAAAATGGTTCCGGCGGAGTAGAGCATGAAACGACTGGCAATAATCCTGATCCTTCTGGCATCGCCCCTGTGGGCGGTGCTGCCGGATGAAATCCTGCCCGACGCGGAACTGGAGGCGCGGGCGCGCGACATCTCCAAGGGTTTGCGCTGTCTGGTCTGCCGCAACGAGAATATCGACGACAGCAATGCCGGGCTGGCGCGGGACTTGCGCCTGTTGGTGCGTGAACGGCTGGTGGCGGGGGATACGGATGAACAAACCGTGGGCTTTATCGTCGATCGCTATGGTGAATATGTGCTGCTGAAACCGGTTTTCAGCGGCAGCAATATTTTCCTCTGGGCGGCGGGGCCGTTGATGTTTCTGATCGCGGCGGGGGTTGGCTATGGCTATATCCGCCGTCGTAAAATGACCGAGACCGAGGAATTGAGCGTTGATGAGGCCGCGCGCCTTGCCGAATTGCTGAAAAACTGACGTCACGTTGGTGACAATTCCGGTCGCGCCCGGTCGCATCTCAAGATACACTCTGGCGGAACCATCAATTCGGCGGAGCCTGCCATGATCTATAAAACCATTGAATTTGCGGTCGCCGATAATATCGCGCGCCTCACCCTGAACCGGCCTGATGTGCTGAACGGTCTGAACGCGCAGATGCGGGCCGAGATTACCGATGCAGTGCGTGGTGTTACCGAAACCGGCGCGCGGGTGCTGGTCATCACCGGCAACGGGCGCGGTTTTTGCTCGGGTCAGGATCTGGGCGGGGCGAATAACGTGGCGCAGATTGATCTTGAGGGCACCTTGCGCGATGAATACGAGCCGATGCTGCGCGCCATCATCCATTGCCCCATTCCGACCATCGCGGCGGTGAACGGCCCGGCGGCCGGGGCGGGGGCCAATCTGGCGCTGGCGGCGGATGTGGTGATCGCCAGTGAGGGCGCGTTTTTCATGCAGGCGTTCTCCTTGATCGGGCTGATCCCGGATGCCGCCGGCACCTATTTCATGCCGCGCAATATGGGGCTGGCCAAAGCCATGGGCGCGGCCCTGTTCGCCGACAAGATTTCCGCCCGTCAAGCCGCCGATTGGGGGCTGATCTGGGAATCGGTACCCGAAGCCGAATTTGAAGCGATCATCGACGCCCGGGCCAAAACCCTGGCGAATGGCCCGACGGCGGCCTATGCCAAGATCAAACGCGTGCTGCGCGCCAGTTTTGAGAACGATCTCGATGCGCAACTGACGCTCGAGGCCACGGTGCAGGGCGAGGCCGGTAAAACCCGCGACTTCGCCGAGGGTGTGCTGGCCTTCAACGAGAAACGTAAACCGCAATACGAGGGGCGTTAGCGGCTTCTTGCCGGTGTTGGGACGAAAATATTTCCCGAAATATTTTTAGCGGAATAATTTTCGATAAAATTATTCGGGCACCTTCAAGCGTTGCTCTACATCCGCCCCTCTGGCCCGGAATAGGCCCGCTCGACCTTGGCCACCCGCAGCGTATAATATTCATACCAGCGGGTTTTGCCGAGCTTTTGCGCCAACAGATGCTCGGCCACCGCTTTCCAGCCCGACAGCGCCGCCTCATCCGCCCAATAGCTGACGGTGATGCCAAACCCGCCTTGATCGCGGGTGCTTTCGACGCCGAGATAACCCGGTTGCGCGGCTGCCAATTCGCCCATCCGGTCGGCCATGGCGGCATAACCGAGGTCGTCGTGTTGCCGTTGGGCGGTGAAAATCACCGCATAATAGGGCGGCTCAAACAGGGGGGCGAAGCGGGACATGTTGAGCCCTTTCAGATCAAAGGCGGGTTGCGATCAGGACTTCCGAGGGGATTGTCCAGCGAATGATGGTCTTGCGATAGCTCACCCGCCAGATATCCGGATCCAGAAAATCCACCAGCCGAAGCGGGCGACAGCCGCCGACAAGCGACGGGCGCAGATGTGCCAGCAGCGCCCAGATCCGGCTTGTGATGCGTGACGCGAAACTGCTGCCGTGGGTCAGGCTGACCAGCCCCAATTGGCCACCGGAACGCAAGCTGCGCGCGCTTTCAGCCAGCATTTCCGAGATTGCCTCGGGGCTGAGCAGATCAAGCACATAGCTAGACAGAATAACGTCAAAAGGCGGCTTGCCGGGCAGAAAATCGGGGACCTCGCCGTTTTGCCAAAGCACCACCCGCCCGCCAAACGGGGCTAGGGTGCGGCCTGCCAGCTCGATCATGGTCCGGCTCAGATCACAGGCGGCATAGGTCGTGGTTTCAGGAATATGTTCGGCCAGCAATTGGGCCGCATATCGCCCGGTGCCGCAGCCATATTCAAACACATGGCGGGCCTGTTCAAAACGCAGATGCGCGGCAAGATCGGCCAGCGGCGCATCCTCGTAATAGCCCTGATGATCCTGCTTCGCGCCAAAGTGGTCATAAAACCGGCTGGCTTGGGGGGATGTCAGATAACGGGGCAAACTGGACCTCGGGGTTCGGGTTCACGCCGCCTTTATGCCACAAACGCAATGATTCTGACAGCCTGCCGGTTGCGCGGCAAAATCACCGCAAAACTGGGCGGATCGGGCAGCGGGCAGGTGGGGCTTTGGACAATCCCCTTGGGCCCTAGCTGAGGAAATGCACGTTACCCCCGCGCAACCTGACGCTCATAATCTTCGGCGTCAAACCAGCCGCGTGAAGACAGCACTTTCAGGTTTTCATCCAGATCCCATTCCTCCCAGCCCTGAACATTCAGGGCGGCTCCGGTGGTGGCATCATGGCCGGTAAATGTCCACTGAAAGACAACATGCGATCCGGCGCAACGAAGATTGTCGCAGATCAGTTCAAGGTCAGGAACATCAGCATAAAACCCGGCCGCAACCTGCTCCATCCCGGCGCGGCCAAGGCTGGGTTCCCCGCGATTGATGACGATCTGGCCGTTTTCAGCAAAGGAAGAGGCCACGGCGGTCGGGTCTCCGGAATTCCAAGCGGCGGTGTAGCCTTTTGCAACTTTGGCAATCGCTGCCGGATCAAATGGCATGGTATTTCCTTTGCTGGGAAACTGGATTTACTCCGCCGCGATCTTTATCACCGGCTCCATTTTTGCCATCACTTCCTCGGACAGGTGGCATTTCAACTGGTGGCCATTGTCCAGCGTGCGGATCGGTGGCACCTCGGTGTCACAGAGATTGCCCGCAACCTCGGATTTCCAGCGGCACCGCGTCTGGAACGGGCAACCCGGTGGCGGGTTGACGGCTGACGGAATATCGCCCTCCAGCACGATGCGTTTCTTAACGATCCGGGTGTCGGCGATAGGGACGGCAGACAGCAGCGCCTCGGTATAGGGGTGATAGGGCGGCGAGAACACCTGATCGGTGGTGCCAAGCTCGACCACATGACCGAGATACATCACCATGACGCGATCCGACAGATAACGCACAATCGACAAATCGTGGCTGATGAACAGCAGGGTCGTGCGTTCTTTGCGCTGGATTTCCATCAACAGATCGGTCACCGCCGCCTGAACGGACACATCGAGCGCCGAAACCGGCTCATCCGCCACGATGATCTTGGCGTTGCCGGCAAAGGCACGCGCAATGCCGACGCGTTGTTTCTGCCCGCCTGACAATTGGCGCGGCATGCGCTCGGCGAATTCACGCGGCAGTTTCACCAGATCCATCAGTTCCAGCATATGGGCGCGGCGTTCGGAATTATTATCGCCAATACCGAATATTTCCAACGCCCGGATGATCTGACGGCCCACGGTCATCGACGGGTTCAGGGTGTCAAACGGGTTTTGGAAGATCATCTGCACGCTGGACACGGTATCGGTGTCGCGATCCTGAATGGGAACGGTGCTGATCTCCTCGCCATTCATCTGGATAGAGCCTGCGGTGGCGCTTTCGAGCCCCATCAGCACCTTGGCCAAGGTTGACTTGCCACAGCCACTTTCACCAACGATTGCAAGGGTTTCACCCTCGCGCGCATCAAAACTAAGGGTCTCGTTGGCCTTCACAACTTTGGAGGCACCGCTTGAGCCAAACAGCGCGTTTGCCGCCACCTCGTAATATTTCTTCAGGTTCTCGAATTTCAGCACCACCGGGCCAAGCGGCGGGCTTTCCTGTTCTTTGGCCATCTCGATCGGGGCATCCCAATCGATTTTATCAAAGCGCAAACAGCGGCTGGCATGGCGGTCATCGCCCTTGATGCCAGCCATGCGGATTTCGCTGACATTGCACAGACCATCGACGTAATAATCACAACGCGGCCCGAAATTACAACCATTGGGCCGCTCGTGTGGCAGCGGGAAGTTGCCGGGAATGGCAACCAGCGGCTGGGTGTTTTTGTCAGCGCCGGGCAGCGGGATCGAGCGGAACAACGCCTGGGTATAAGGGTGCTGCATCTTGTCAAACTCGAACACATCCTTGATTGAGCCGGTTTCAACCGCTTCGCCGGAATACATCACGCAGAGGCGGTCACAGACATCCATAATCAGGCCAAGGTTATGGGAAATAAACAGCATCGAGGTGCCGTATTTTTCGCCCAAGGCTTTAACCAGATCAACGATGCCAGCCTCGACCGTCACGTCAAGCGCCGTCGTAGGCTCGTCCAAAATCAGCAGCGAAGGCTTGGACATCAGCGCCATGGCAATGACGATGCGCTGTTGCTGGCCACCCGAAAGCTGGTGCGGATAGCTGTTCAATATGCGTTCAGGATCGGGCAGGCGCACGTCTTCGACCACCTGGCGGGCCATCTCCCATGCCTTGTCCTTGCTCGCACCCTCATGGATCATCGGCACTTCGGCCAGTTGGTGGCCGACCTTCATGGCGGGATTAAGCGAAGCCATCGGCTCCTGATAGATCATCGCGATTTCGGAACCACGCAATTCGCGCAGTTCCTCATCCGACATCAGGTTCAGATCACGGCCCTTGAACTTGATCGTACCGCTGACGACCTTGCCGTTGACGCCAAGATCCTGCATCACGCCAAGCGCCACGGTGGATTTACCACAGCCACTTTCACCGACAAGGCCCATGGCCTCGCCCGGCATCACTTTGGTGGAAAAATCCATCACCGCCGGAATTTCCTGCAAGCGGGTGAAGAACGAGATCGACAGGTTTTCGATCTCAAGGATAGGGCCGTCATAATCCCATTTTGCCATTTTGGTCTCCACTTGCCCCGCATTCAATGCGGGGTCTTTTTCAGTTCAGAGGCCCCGCATCAGGTGCGGGGTGACGCGGCGGTCATCCGCCACATCAATCCTTAAGTGATTCTTCACGCAGGCCATCGGCCAGCAGGTTCAGCCCCAGCACAAGGCTCATCAAAGACAGCGCAGGAGGCAGGGCCTTATGGACATAGATCGACAGCAGCTTGCGCCCTTCGTTAATCGTCGCCCCCCAATCGGGGCTTTCAGGCTCAAGCCCGAGGCCGAAAAAGCCGAGCGTGCCAAGCAGGATGGTGGTGTAGCCGATACGCAGGCAGAAATCGACGATCAGCGGCCCACGCGCGTTGGGCAGGATTTCCCACAGCATGATATACCACGGGCCTTCGCCACGGGTTTGCGCCGCAGCCACATAATCCCGCGTCTGGATATCCATGGTTAGGCCGCGCACGATCCGGTAGATCGTCGGCGAGTTCACGAACACCACGGCCACAAAGATATTCAGCCGGTTGGCATCGAGCGGCAGGCGCAGGAATGGTTCCTGTGCAGCGCGGGTGGCTTCCATCCATTCACCGATCGGATTGCCCTGATTGAGGTAACCCATCACCCCGGTCCACAGGCCGACAAACGGGTCGATCTCAAACACCGTGCCGAAATAGAACATGAACATGAAAATCACGATAGGCACCGCCACGCGCATCAGAAACTTCGGGGATATACGCCAGCGCGAATACATCAGGGTCCAGAAAAACAGCAGCGGAAAGATGAACAACACGGCGGCCAGCCATGTGACAAGGCCAGTTTCGCGGATTTCAGGTGTGACCAGCAAATAGAACAGCAGGATCACCGGGAAGGCCAGAACGAGGTTGGCCAAAAACGACAGCACCGTA
>JAADIC010000131.1 GCA_013151535.1 Alphaproteobacteria bacterium
TCGGCAAGACCGAATTGACCAAAGCCCTGGCCGAGTTTCTGTTTGATGACGACAGTGCCATGGTGCGGATTGATATGTCGGAATATATGGAGAAACACTCGGTTGCGCGTCTGATCGGTGCGCCTCCGGGTTATGTCGGCTATGACGAAGGTGGCTCGTTGACCGAGGCTGTGCGGCGGCGTCCTTATCAGGTTGTGCTGTTTGACGAGGTCGAAAAGGCGCATCCGGATGTGTTCAACGTGCTGCTCCAGGTGCTGGATGACGGGGTGCTGACCGATGGGCAAGGCCGCAAGGTTGACTTCAAGCAAACGCTGATTATCCTGACCAGCAATCTTGGTTCGCAAGCCCTCAGCATGCTGCCGGAAGATGCGGATTCAGAGGCCGCCAAGGGCGATGTGATGGAGGCGGTCAGGGCGCATTTTCGGCCTGAATTTCTGAATCGTCTGGATGAAATCGTGCTGTTTGATCGCCTCAGCCGCGAGAATATGGACGGTATCGTTGATATCCAGCTTGGCATTCTTGACCGGCGTCTTGAGGGCCGGAAAATCCAGCTTGAGATCGACGAGGCGGCGAAAACATGGCTGGCCGATCAGGGTTATGATCCGGTTTATGGGGCGCGACCCTTGAAGCGGGTGATCCAAAAGGCTTTGCAGGATCCATTGGCGGAATTGCTGCTTAGCGGCAAGGTGCTGGACGGGGCCGAGGTTGTGATAACAGCAGACGCGCGCGGTCTGGTGATCGACGGTGTTGGTGCTTGCGATCAGCCTCCCGATGGCGTGCCGCTGCAATAAGACTGGCTCACGATCTGGGCCGTTTGCGGGGAAGGACGTTCAAAACGTCCTTCCCTTTTGGTAGTAGGCCCCGGTTGAAAACAAGTTGCCAACGCTGACACGGCCCTGCCGCCCCGTTGGCCACCAGTCGGCGCGCGCCATCACCTCTTTGACCCACAGGCCGATGATCTGCTTGTGGGTGTCGGTAATCGGCAGATCGAGCACCAGAATGCGCCGCCCAATTGCCTGAACTGCCGGCTTTCGGTGTTCACTGAGGCACGTCATGCGTATCAGGTTGTCGCGCTGTTCGATAATGGGCCGCAGATGCTTGCCGATGTCGGAGTTTTTGAAGTTTTCCAGCTTGGTACTTATCATATTCGTCCTTATGATGGTTTGGTTTCAGGTGGGTATCCATGTGGGCAGCATTTTGTCAGGTAACGCTATGTTAGATTACTTAACGATAGGTGACTTATTCACCGATGGCTCCAAGGCAACCTAACTTGGCGTCGTCCGCGCGCGACAACGGCCTGTCCGCCAGCTTATCCACAGATGACTCCAAAGCAACCTAACTTAGCGTTAGGTAACATCAGCGGTTATTATGTTCGTCGTGCCGTGGGGCCGGAATTTGGCTCAAAAAATAACAATATTCTGTCCAATCGGCTTGCGAAGTCTGGAATTCCAAATCTGCCCCCAAAAATCCATTGCTGTCAGTGCCCTATTCAATCGACATGCAGATATATTTCATCTCCAGATAGTCCTCGGTCCCGTGGCTGGAACCTTCGCGCCCTTGCCCCGATTGCTTGACCCCGCCAAACGGCGCAACCTCGGTCGAAATCAGCCCGGTGTTGATGCCGACCATGCCATATTCAAGCGCCTCGGCCACGCGGTAAACCCGACTAAGGTCGTTGGCATAGAAATAGGAGGCCAGCCCGAAAATCGTGTCGTTGGCCTGTTTGATCACATCAGCCTCGTCCTTGAAACGGAACAGGGGGGCGAGCGGGCCGAAGGTTTCGTCGCTCTTAACCAGCATATCGGGCGTGACGCCCGTCAGGATGGTCGGTTCAAAAAACGTACCCCCCAGCACATGGCGCTTGCCGCCGGTGACGATTTTCGCGCCTTTGGCAACTGCATCGGCGATATGTTCTTCAACCTTTTCAACGGCGGCTTGGGTAATCAGCGGCCCGGCGGCGACGCCCGCGTCAAAACCATCGCCGACCTTTCATCTGGCCGACCGCCACCGCCAGTTTTTCGGCGAAGGCGTCATAGACGCCGTCCTGCACATAAATCCGGTTGGCGCAGACACAAGTCTGGCCGTTGTTGCGGTATTTGGAGATCATCGCGCCCTCGACTGCCTTATCCAGATCAGCGTCATCAAACACGATAAACGGCGCGTTGCCGCCCAGTTCCATGCTGGTTTTCATCACCTGATCGGCGGCTTGGCGCATCAGGATACGGCCGACCTCGGTTGAGCCGGTGAAGGTCAGTTTGCGCACGGTGGGGTTGTTGCAAAACTCGCGGCCAAACGCGGCGGAACTGGTTGACGGCAGAACTGAAAATACGCCCTTTGGCACGCCCGCACGCTCGGCCAGCACCGCCATGGCCAGCGCTGACAGCGGTGTTTCCGAAGCCGGGCGGGCGACGAACGCACAGCCCACCGCCAGAGCGGGCGCAACCTTGCGCGCGATCATGGCGTTGGGGAAATTCCACGGTGTGATCGAGGCAACGACGCCGACAGGTTGCTTGATGACGGTGATGCGTTTGTCGCGCTGGTGGCCTGGGATCACCTCGCCATATGTTCGTTTGGCCTCTTCGCCGAACCATTCGACGAAACTGGCCCCGTAAAGGATTTCACCCTTGGCCTCGGCCAGCGGTTTGCCCATTTCAGCGGTCAGGATCGCGGCCAGATCGTCAGCGTTTTCCACCATCATATCGTACCATTTACGCAAAACCGCCGCGCGTTCCTTGCCGGTGCGCGCGGCCCAGTCTTTTTGCGCCAGCCGTGCGGCTTCAATCGCGTCGCGGCACTGGGCGACGCTGGCATTGGCCACCTCCATCAACACGTCGCCCCGCGCCGGATTGCTGACCGGGAATGTGCCATCGGCCCCATCCACCCAGTCACCCGCCAAAAAGGCTTGTCCGCGCAGAAGATCATTGTCGTTCAGAATGGCGGGCAGGTTGGTTGAATTGTGCATGGGTTCGGCCTCTTTTGATCAAATTATCCTGATTGCGATCTTCCACAATTATCTTTCCTTCGCAAGGGCGCGCGGCGATACTGGCGCAAGGGGGAAGTAACATGAGCGAGATCGACTGGGACGACCTGTACGCCAATGGTGCCTATATCGAGGACGCTGCTGATTATCCGCCGCGTTGGGCCGCTCTGGCGGCTGAGTTCCGGGCGCAAATGCAGGCCAAGGACAAGTGCCAACTCGATATTACCTATGGTCCCCACGCGCGTGAAAAGTTTGATCTGTTTCTGCCCGATGCCGCGCCGCGCGGCTTGGTGGTGTTCGTGCATGGCGGCTATTGGCTGGCGTTTGACAAATCAAGCTGGTCGCATTTGGCGGCGGGGGCTTTGGCGCGGGAATATGCGGTGGCGATGCCATCTTATGTGCTTTCCCCCGAGGTGCCGGTTTCCACGATCACAAAGCAGATAGCAGCGGCGATTGACAAGGCGGCGGGCATGGTCGCCGGGCCGATCCACCTGACCGGTCATTCCGCTGGCGGGCATCTGGTGACGCGGATGTTGTGTTCGGACATTCACTGGCAGGGCTGCTTTCCGGCGCGCATTGCGCGGGTGGTTTCGATTTCAGGCGTGCATGATTTGCGACCCCTGTTGAACACCACGATGAACGACCAGTTCAAGATGGATGAGGCCGCCGCTGCCGCCGAAAGCCCGTTGTTGCACCATGACCACAAGCCGGTGCCGGTGGTGGCGTGGGTTGGTGGCGACGAGAGGCCGGTGTTTATCAAACAATCCAAATGGCTGGCGCGCGACTGGCCGAGCGCCGAAATGGTGATCGACCCCGGCAAGCATCATTTCAATGTCATAGATGGCTTGGCCGACCCTGACAGCCCATTGATGCACGCGCTTCTGGGTTAACTGGCGTGGCGGATGATGTCGTCTTCGCCGAGATAGGCACCCGTCTGCACCTCGATCAAATGCAGATCAACCTTACCGTGATTTTCGATCATGTGCAGCGCGCCGATCGGGATGTCGACCGACTGGTTTTCAAACAGATCATGCGCGACGCCGTTGAGTGTTACTCGGCCCGAGCCTGAAACCGCGATCCAGTGTTCCGAGCGGTGGAAATGGCTTTGCAAGCCAAGGCTTTGCCCGGGCGCGATAATCAGATGCCGCACTTTGAAGCGGCCTTGCTCGGTGAGCGGCGTGCAGTGGCCCCATGTGCGCCTCGCGGACTGATCGAAAACTTCCGGTGTCGTCTGAATGTTCATTTCACCGCTCCGATGCGCAAGGGGATGCCCTCAGCGTTAAGGTTAAAGGGTAAATGAAGGGTTAACTCAGCCGTCTGGGCCGAATTTTTCCTGCCATGTGGGTAGAATATCGCCCTTGGCCGGTGTCGCGTTGTAAATTGCGCGGGCGATGGCGCGGGCCAGACATTGGGCGGCGGCGTGGCCCAGCAACAGGGTGTCGGTCAGTGGGTCATCCAAGGGTTTATCGCCTGTGGCAGCAGCAAAGATCAGATCACCGTCAATCGGCGTGTGGCTGGGAAAGATAGCGCGCGCCATGCCGTCATGGGCGGCAGTTGCCAGCCTTGTGGCTTGCGCTTGGGTCAGGGTCGCATCGGTGGCGATGATGGCGATGGTGGTGTTGGTCCCTTCAGATATGGCGGCGTAGGGGTCACGCTCTTGCGTCGGGTCGATCCGGGCGGTGCCGTGGCCACCAAACTCGTCACCTATTTCATAGGGCGCGGCCCAGAAATTCTTCTGCCCCTGCTGCACGACCGAGCCAACCGAATTCGCCGCCACCAGCGCACCAATTGTCATGCCATTGTCCAGCACGAACGAGGCCGAGCCAAGCCCACCCTTCAAATCCATCGCGGTCGCACCGCATCCGGCCCCAACCGTGCCAAGTTTGAAACCCTCGCTGGCGTCTTCCAAAGCGGCCTCACCGAGCGCCTTATAGGGGTTCTCGGTCCAGTCTTTATCGCCCCCATTCAGCAGATCAAACAGGATCGCCCCGGGCACAATCGGCACAAGTGCTGCCCCAACCGCAAAGCCGCGCCCCTGTTTTCTAAGCCCATCAACCACCCCCGAGGCCGCATCCAATCCAAAGGCAGACCCGCCCGACAGCACCAGCGCATCGACCTCCTGAACCAGCTTGTCAGGGGCCAGCAGGTCGGTTTCCCGCGTGCCGGGTGCGCCGCCCATGATGTGAACACCAGCCACGAACGGCGCATCCCCCAGCAGAACGGTTGCGCCGGATTTCAGGCGATCATTCTGGGAATTGCCGACTCGCAAGCCGGAAACATCGGTGATCAAATTTAGTGGTCCGGGCCTCATATGCAGCGCCCGCCATCGACTTCCATGGCGACGCCGGTAATCATACTGGCCTCGTCGGAACACAGGAAACAAGCGGCGTTGCCCATGTCTTCGGGCGTGGAAAACCGGCCCAGTGGGATGGTGGAGATGAACTTGGCGCGAATTTCCGGCGTGTCCTCGCCCATGAAGGATTTCAGCAGCGGGGTTTCACCGGCCACAGGGTTCAGTGCATTGACCCGCACGCCAAATGGCGCAAGCTCCACCGCCATGGTCTTGGTCGCAGTAATCACCCAGCCTTTGGAGGCATTGTACCAGTTGAGATTGGGGCGCGGCGACACGCCAGCGGTTGAGGCAATGTTCAGGATCACGCCCGCCCTATTGGCCTTCATATGGGGCACAAGATGTTTGGCGGTCAGATAGATCGAGCGCATGTTGACGTTCAGAACACGATCAAAATCATCCTCGGATATGGTTTCCATCGGCGCGGGCAGATGGGTGACACCAGCGTTGTTAACCAGAATATCAAGCTGTCCGAACTCGGCAATCGCTTGCGCTGCCATGGCCGCCACGCTGTCGCCATTGGCCACGTCTACTGTGCAGATGATCCCGCCGACTTCCTTGGCAATGTCAGCCGCCGCATCTGTGTTGATATCGGCCACCAGAACCCGCGCCCCCTCGGCGGCGAATTTGCGCGCCATGCCTGCGCCAAAGCCGGATCCGGCGCCGGTGATGATTGCGGATTTACCTTTTAGACGCATGACGCCCTCCCAATTCTGTTTGAGCGGAGTTTGCGGCGATTAACATGCGGGGGCAAGATCAGAGCGGCATCAATGCCCAATAATCCAGATCAAGCAGAATATCGCCGCGATATTTGCCATCCGCACCGCGCAATTCCATGTCACCAACCTCGCCCTTGGTGGCCACCAGCCGCAAGCGGATTGCGCCAACGCCGGGGGCGCGGGTTTCGGCCTTGTCCAGCACCTCGGACCACGCGCGCACCGTGTCGCCCGCCATGCAGGGATTCACATGTGCGCCAGCGTTTATTCCGGCAATCATCTGCGCATTGGCAAGCCCGTTGAACGACAGCGCGCGCGCCAATGAAATCACATGCCCGCCATAGATCAGGCGCTGCCACTGGTCACGCGCCATCACATCGAAATGCACTTTGGAGGTGTTCTGCCACAGCCGCGTGGCCAGCATATGTTCGGCCTCCTCGATGGTCGAGCCGTCCACATGGTTGATTTTCTCGCCGATGTCGTAATCGTTCAGGCGGTGTGGTTCACCCGCCAACGCGAAGTCGTAATCGGTGAAATCGAGGCCTTCGGGGGTGGTCAACTGATCGGCTGTCAGCGCCTTGGCCAGATCGGGGATCACGGTTTCGGGCGCGGCTGCTGCCTGATCGCGCTTCTTGACCATCACCCAGCGCTTATAGTCGATCACCACTTCGTCACGCTGGTTGAAACCCTTGGTGTGCACCCAGACCACGCCGGTCTTGCCACTGGAATTCTGTTTCAGACCAATCACTTCGGAGGTTGCACGCAATGTGTCACCCACCTGAACGGGCCGCAAAAACCGCCCCTCACCATAGCCAAGATTGGCCACTGCATTCAGCGAAACATCCGGCACGGTCTTGCCAAACACCACATGAAACCCCGCCAGATCATCGAGTGGTGAGCGTTCAAGCCCACAGGCGCGGGCGAATTCATCGGACGAATAGATCGCGTGGCGGGCTGGATAAAGCGCGTGATAAAACGCACGCTCGCCACCGGAAATGGTACGCGGAACGGCGTGGATCAGCGACTGCCCGATGTGGTAATCCTCAAAAAACCGGCCGGAATTGGTTTTGGTCGCGCCCATGGTTACATCCTATAGCTGGCCGAGTTTCTTGAGCGGATCATAGTCACCCTCAACCTCTTTTGTCACCGCCTGACCGCAACGCATGACCCCGCGGCTGGCGTCAAACGCATAGGTTGGGCTGCCATGCAGCACCCAGCCCTTGGCCAAAGCGTCGGTGACTTTGTGGCAGAATTCCGAACTGTCATCCTCGGTCAGCAGGCGATATGCGATCATGGGTATGTCCCCAAAAACGGGTTGTAATTGGCCAGCCAGTGGATGCCGGTGATGACGACGTACAGGAACAGGGTGACCAGCGCCAGTTTGTAATCTTTCAGCGGATCACCGGGCATCGGAACCTCCCACGGGCCTTCGTGCTGGTTAATCAGGCGCATTTGAACCAGCGTCCAGAGGCCAAGGCTGCCGAACATCACGACCGAGGCCAGATCGCCATTGACCAGCAAATGCGCCACGGCCCAGATGAACGTGCCCCACAGCATCGGGTGGCGGATTTTAGCAGACAGCCGCCCGCCGCTGGGGCCAACGCCCAACAGGTAAATTGCTGGCAACATCAACAGGTTATTCAGATAACCGATCTCGGCCATCGGTTTGTAAAGCGGGATGATGTCGGCCTGCCGGAAGCCTTTGACGATCAGCGTGACCGCAACAATCAGGATCACCCCCATTATCGCCTTGGAGACCTTGACGCCAAGCGCTGTGTCCATATCACGGCGCAGGTTTGGCGCGAGGCGTTTCGTCAGGTGGGCGAGCCACCAGATG
>JAADIC010000332.1 GCA_013151535.1 Alphaproteobacteria bacterium
ATCACCGAAAGAATGGGATTGGTCTATACGGCACTGTTTCTGACAGTGGCCGTCGGCGTGATTACCCAGAATTCCGACACGCTGATGGCCAAGTTTCGCGGTGAGACAAATGTTCAGGCCGTGGACGATATTTTCACCGTCTATGCCGGCCGTGAGCAGCGCCTTTACGTTCTGCGCAACGATATAGGTTCACAAAATCTGGATGTTTCGACAATCCGCCTGCTTGACCAGCCCTCCTGCGGGTCGGTTGCGAAAACCGGCGGTAGTTTTCTTTATTCCAGCTCGGCCAGTTGTTCGGGGCACCAGACGTTTTCGTATTGTCTCAGCAGCGGGGCCAATTGCAAGGCTGCAAGTGTCGCTTTGCGCGTGGTCGAGGCCCGTGATCCGGTAGATTCCGTGGCTAATGGGCCAATCGTGGAGCTGTCAGGGTTTGAAACCCAGCTTGGTTACAACGCGCAGGAACTTGAGATCACCAATGTCCGGCTGGGCAAAGTCGCGGCCTCGGAAACGACTCCGGTTTCGACATCCAGTGCGAAACTGGCCAGGATCGCGGTTGAAGAAACCGTTGCAATCACCCGGCCCCAACCTGTCGAGCGCATGGGCAAGGTCGATGGTACGTTCATGCTTGGGGAAATGCCGCAGATCGACGCCGATACATTGGTCGAAGTCGCGGCAACCACAGGCAGCGTGACCGATGCAGCGCTAACAGACGAAACCGCCGAATTGCTTTTGCCGATCTTGCCCAACACCGGAAATCCGCCCGCGCTTGAGGGCGGTAATTGGCAAAGCCTGACGGCGCGTATGGTTGAAATCGACATGGGGTTTCGCACGCCAACCGTTATGGCCGGGATCGACCAAAGCCCGTTTGGCACACCATGCAGCGCCGATCTTTCCAGTAAAACCATCGCCGGTGGCATGGTCGAGCTGAACTTGAGCGCGGCTTGCCTGCCCAATGCCCGGGTTGAAATCCGCCACGGCAAGCTCAAAGTCACGATGCGGGCCGATCACACCGGCAAGCTGCGCATTGAAATCCCCGCATTCGAGGAAAACGCCCGGTTCCAGATCATTCTGGCTGATGGCACCCGCCTGAACACCGCCGCCCGGGTGCCGGATCTGGCCAATATCAACCGCGTCGCAATCCTGTGGAAGGGTGATTTTCAGGCGAATTTGCTGGCGATGGAATTTGGCGCAAACACCGCCAATACGGGCGACGGTTTCCTGATCCGCCTCGGGGATAGCAGTTTTGCCAAAGCCAATATGGCCGAGGTTTACAGCCTGCCGGTGAGCAGCAGCACAAAAAGCGGTGTCATTGATTTTGAGGTCACGGCCCGCCCGCTGGGTGCAAGTTGTGACCAGAACCGGATCATCCAAAGCCTGCGTTCGCGCGGTGGTCGGCTGGTCGGGGCCTCGGGGGTGGAGTTCAAACTGCCGGCCTGTGGCAATAGCCCTCAAAGCATTGTCTTGAAAAACGTGGTCAGGGACCTGATTATCGCCACCAAATAGAATCAACAGGCGGCTTTACATGATCCGGTTTTACCGACGGCTATTACTGATGTTCGTCGGCTGTCTTGCATTTGCCGGCACGGTGCTGGCGCAAAACATCACACTGAATTCGGCCGATGGCTCGGTCAGGCTTGAGGGCGAGCTGCTGGATTTTGACGGCGAGACCTACCGCATCCACACCCGTTTTGGCGAGTTGACGGTAAATGCCGAAGGGGTCATTTGCGCCGGGCAGGATTGCCCTGAAGCCGGCCAATACGCCGCCGATATCATGCTGTCGGGAACCCAGCCGGTTATGCGGTCGCTTCTGCCCGGGCTGATCGAAGATTTCGGTTTTCAAACCGGCCAGACCACATTGCGCCGCAAGGATGGGCCGCTTGGCTGGACCTATTTCATCGCCGATGCAGCGCGGGTTCCGGTGGCGCGGGTGCAGGGCAAAGCGGTTGGCACGGCGGACGGGTTTTCCGAACTTAGCGCTGGTGTGGTGGATATGGCGGTGGCTGCGCGCGCACCGACGCGTGCCGAGATCAGGGTCGCAAAATCAACCGGCTCGGCGGATTTGTCCAGCCGTTTTGCCAGTCAGGTTCTGGCGATTGACGGGCTGATTTTCGTCGTATCACCGCGCAATCCGGTTTCGACTTTGACGCGCGAGCAAATCACCGGGATTTACGCGGGAAAGATCGTGAACTGGGCCGAACTTGGGGGTGCAGACGGGCCGATCAAACTGTTGTCGCGCAATGGCGCAGGCGATCTGGCGCGGGATTTCAACGCGATGTTTTTTGCCGCGGGCCAGGGGTTGAAACCGGCACCGTCGATTGCGCTTGCTTCGGATGATGAAGTATCTGCGGTGGTGATGCGCGATCCGTTTGCCATTGGATATACTGGCTTTTCCGGTGTGAAAAACGCCAAAGCGTTGGCGATTGGCGGTGCGTGTGGCATTTCACAGAACCCCACGGCCTTTACCTTGAGCGCAGGGGATTATCCGCTATCGCGGGTATTCTATCTTTATCTGCCCGACCGCCGATTGCCGATTTTCGCGCGGAATTTTCTGGCGTTTCTTGATTCCGATGCGGCGCAGGCATCCATCGCTGATCTGGGGTTTGTCGGTCAGGGCCTGTATGGCTTGCCGCTGTCCGGCCAACAGGATCGGGTCGCCAATGCAATCGCGTTTTCGGGGGACGAGGTGACCCTGGCCGAGCTTCAGGATTTTGTCGGCAAGTTTACAGGCGCAAAACGGCTTTCGGCGACGTTCCGGTTCAACGATGGCTCAACCAATATCGATGCGCGTTCGCGGCGCAATATTCGTGTTCTGGCGGAAATGATCGAGCTGGGTGATTTTGATGGCAAAAAGCTGATCTTTGCCGGGTTTTCCGATGCCAATGGCAGTGCTGCGGGTAACCGCAAAATCTCGCGTCAGCGGGCCGTGGCAGTTGCCAAACTGGTCAAGGCTGCCGCCACCCGCGCCGATCTTGGGCGCCTTGAAATCCAGACCCTTGGCATGGGTGAGGTTTCACCGCTGGCATGCAATGACACGGAGCAGGGCCGCGAAACCAATCGGCGGGTCGAGGTTTGGGTTAAATAGGCCTTAAAGCAATCCGGACGCGCGAAAGCTGAATTCCTGCGACTTGCCGATAATCAAGTGATCGTGGATGACGATGCCCAGCGCATCCGCCGCTGTCTGGATTTGGGTGGTCATATCAACATCCGATTGCGAGGGCGCAGGGTCACCCGACGGGTGGTTATGCACTAAAATGAGGGCCGAGGCATTCAGTTCAAGCGCGCGCTTAACGATTTCGCGCGGATAGACCGGCACATGGTCGATTGTGCCCTTTTGCTGGGCCTCATCCGCGATCAGCACGTTTTTGCGATCCAGAAACAGAATGCGAAACTGTTCGCACGCCAGATAGGCCATGGTGGTTTTGCAATAATCCAGCAACGCATCCCATGAGGTCAGCACCGGACGATCTAGGATTTTGGTCCGCGCCATCCGATGCGCCGCTGCTTCGACGATCTTGAGTTCCTGCACGACGCTGGCACCAATACCTTTTACCCGTTTCAATCGCTGTGGAGGGGCGGCGATGACAGTGTTGAAATCACCAAATTCGGCCATCAATCGCTTGGCCAATGGTTTCACATCCTGACGGGGAATGGCGCGGAACAGAATAAGTTCCAAAAGCTCATAATCCGGCATGGCTTGCGCCCCGCCTTCGGAAAAACGCTGACGCAGGCGCGCACGGTGATCCTTGCGAAAGTCCTCGTCTTCTGGGGGTGGTTTGGCTGTGACGGGACGATCAAAGGTAAAACCCGGTAAAGGGCCTTCGGCAAATTCGGTGGGGGTGTTGGTGACAGTCATAAGGCCAACCATCACCTGATTCTGCTTAAAAATCGGTTAATCCCAAGTTGGGTGGAACTTCCCCGCCGGTGACAGCGTGAAAATCTCACAGCCATCAGCCGTCACGCCAATCGAGTGCTCAAACTGCGCCGACAGGGATTTATCCTTGGTTACCGCCGTCCAGTCATCGGCCAGAACCTTGGTATCGGCACGGCCAAGGTTTACCATCGGCTCGATGGTAAAGAACATACCCTCTTCCAGAACCGGCCCCGCGCCCCAGCGGCCATAATGCAGGACATTGGGCGCGGAATGGAACACCCGCCCCAGACCGTGACCGCAGAAATCGCGCACAACTGACATGCGCTGGGCCTCGGCATAGCGCTGGATCGCGGCACCGATATCACCAAAGGTGTTGCCCGGCCTGACCTGATCTATGCCCAGCATCAGGGCATCATGCGTCACCTGGATCAAGCGCTCGGATTTGCGGTTCATGCGACCGGCCACATACATGCGGCTGTTATCGCCGAACCAGCCATCCAGAATGCAGGTGACGTCAATATTCAGGATGTCACCATCCTTGAGTTTCTTTTCAGACGGAATACCGTGGCACACCACATGATTGATCGAGATGCAGCTTGATTTGGTATAGCCGCGATAACCAAGCGTCGCGGGGATTGAGCCGTTCTTGACCATGAAATCATGGCAAAGCTGATCCAGCTCGCCCGTGGTCACGCCCGGCACCACATAAGGGCCGATCATGTCGAGCGTTTGGGCCGCCAGCTTACCAGCCGCGCGCATGCCGTCGAATTCGCCAGCGGTATGTATCTGAATGCCGTCTTTGTTCAGGCGGCCCGGGGTTTGACCTTCCACGGGAATGCTCCAACTTGGGTGTTTTTGGTTAAATAGGCGTAATCAACGAATTTGGCCAGAGTGAAGGTCATTTCTTCATCGCTTTGTAACCTTGACGGACCGGCGGGACACTTATTTGGTCATGTTAGCCGCTCTCTAAGCGCTTCGTAAGGGGTCTGTCCGTTGTGGGCGCCATGTGGCCGTGCAAAGTTGTAGAAGCGTTCCCACTCATCGAGTTTTGCCACGAGATCGACGTCCCCCTTGTAACTAAGAAGCTGATAAAATTCCTGCTGATCAGACCGGTGTGAACGCTCGACTTTACCGTTGAGCTGAGGCGTACCGCGCTTGATGTAGGCGTGCCTGATTCCCAGATCTTCAACGTGCCAGTGGAATTTCGCCTGGAATTCATGACCGTTGTCCGTCCTGATTTCTTTGATCCGGAATGGGAATTTTTCAATGATATGGTTGATGAAGTTGATGGCGTTTGCCTGGGTGTGTTTCTCATAGACCTTGAGCGCCCTGACCCGTGTCGCATCATCAATGGCTGTGTATTGGAAACGCCGCACCTTCTGGCCGCTTTTTCCTTTGAAGGTCAGGAACTTAACATCCACCTGGATCTGATGCCCGGGCACTTGCTTGTTGTATCGTTTCGTATGCAATTTGCGCATCCTCGTGCCCCTTGGAAGCCGATTGAGCCCATTGCGCCGGAGAATTCTGTAGACACCTGCATCCGAGATCTTGATGTTGTGATAGCGTGCCAGATACCAGACAATCCTGATCGGACCGAGGTAATATTTACGCCGAAGATAGAGGACCTTTTCGACGATCTCTGGCGGTGTTTGGTTGGCTGGGTTCTTTGGTATCGACTTGGCATTCTTCAGCCCGGCTTCACCAAACTGTTGATAGGCGTTTCGCCATCTGTAGAAGCTGGATCTGGCCACCCCGAAATACCGACATGCCTTACGAGCATTGCCGATCATTTCGGCATGTTGAAGGATCCGGAGTTTGCGTTGAATATCGCGTTGTTCGTTTGTCATAGAATCTTCCTCCATCCCAAATCTGGGAATTTACAGGAAGTGTCCCGAGAGTCCGTACATATCTACAGTTGGTTTATGTGGCGTATAAGTTCATTCAGCGTTTATTGTTTCCTGGGTTTCCGCATGGATAGCTTCAATCATGTCCAACATTTTTTCTGCGCCTAAAATGATGGAATAAACCACCGATCTTGAGCTTGGAGGCGTTTCGTCATTTCCCCCTTTTTGTGTCACAGAAGACAGAAATGATGGAATATCCGTGAA
>JAADIC010000296.1:0-1734 GCA_013151535.1 Alphaproteobacteria bacterium
GGCGAAACCGGCACTGGCAAAACCGTGGTGGCGGCGGCCCTGCATGCCTGTGGCCCCCGCCAGGGCAAGAAATTCCTGACAATCAGTTGCGCCGCCTTTGAGGAAGAAGAGCTGTCCGCCCGCCTGTTCGGCCCGCCGCCCGAGGGCATGTCGTTGTCGCTGGTGGATCAGGCCCGGGGTGGCACCCTGTGCCTTGAAGATATCGAAAGCCTGTCAACCGCCCTGCAAGCGCGTTTGCTGAGCCTGATAAGTGATCGTGAAATCGCTGGCGAAGCCCCGGCTTTGCGCATCATCGCCATTTGCAACAATCAGGATCCGGAGGTGAAAACCGAGGATCTGCTGCGCAGCGATCTTTATTACCGGCTTGCCGCCATGCTGATAAGCCCTCCGCCCCTGCGCCAGCGGGGCGAGGATATTCTGGCCCTGTTCACCCGCTTTTGCGAAACATTCGCCGAAGAATATGGCTGCGATCCGTTGGAGATCAGCGCCAAGGAAGCCGCACAATTGCTGCAATCGCCCTGGCCCGGCAATGTGCGCCAACTGATTAATCTGGCGGAGCGGGCGGTGTTGCAAAGCCGGCGCGGCTCAGGCTCGATCACCAGCTTGCTGCGCTCGGACAATCAGGAAATCCAGCACTCGCTGGTGACCGAGGGCAAGCCGCTGAAGGAATATGTCGAAGCGTTTGAACGCATGCTGATCGACAACACCATGCGCCGCCATCGCGGCTCGATCGCCTCGGTGATGGAGGAACTCAGCCTGCCGCGCCGCACCCTGAACGAGAAGATGGCGAAATACGGGTTGAGCCGGTCGGATTACCTGTAAGGTTGCTGGCCGGGCTCAGTAAAGCCCGCCGCTGGACAGCGAGCCGAATGTCGCCCTTTTCGGGATCTTCTTTTTGATGCCCAGTTGGGTTGTGACTTCAAGGCCGGTATCCACCACCAGCTCGGGATCACCCTTCTCGAATATCGGCAGGTTGGAGCCCATGGCGAAGCCGCCGTCAACCACGCTCAATTCACCAAATACCGGTTCTTCACCGGCGCGAAACAGCTCGGCCACGACGTTTTCGCCGGTGGCATCATCTGGCAGACGCTCACCGCTATAACGGTCGATCTTGATGAAGACCGAGTTTTCAGGCACCTTGAAATTGCCGCTGGTGCCATAAAGCGCCAGTGCTTTTTTCATGAATTGCACAAAAACCGGCCCGCACATGGAGGCCCCATACGCCCCGCGCCCAAGCGGCCTTGGCAGGTCCATGCCCATGTAACAGCCAGCCACGATATCGGGCGTGAAACCGATGAACCACACGTCTTTGGCGCCGTTGGTGGTGCCGGTTTTACCCGCAATCGGCACGTTCAGCTTGACAAAACCCGAGGCGGTGCCGCGCTCGACCACGCCGCGCATCATCGAGGTTAACTGATACGCGGTGATCGGATCCATCGCCCGTTGGCGGTTATTGCTGATCCGCGGCGCAAAGCCGGGATCAAGGCTGGCCACCTGACAATCCTGACAGACACGGCGATCGTGGCGGTAAACCGTACGCCCCCAGCGATCCTGCACCCGATCCACCAGCGTCGGGATCACCCGCTCACCACCATTGGCGAACATCGCGTAAGCCGACACCATGCGAAACAGCGTGGTTTCCTGCGAGCCAAGCGAGTTGGCCAAATGCTCGCCCATATCATCGTAAACGCCAAAACGTTCGGCGTAGCGCGCGATCACATCCATGCCCACGGC
>JAADIC010000296.1:1774-7743 GCA_013151535.1 Alphaproteobacteria bacterium
CCGGTGCGCATGGGGGCCGGGCCGAAAAATTTATGGGTCGCATTTCTGGGCCGCCACATGCCTTGCGGGGTTTTCACCTCGATCGGCGCGTCAATGATGACGGTGGCCGGGGACAGGCCGCTGTCAAGCGCCGAGGCATAGACAAACGGTTTGAAAGACGAACCGGGCTGGCGGGTGGCTTGGGTGGCGCGGTTGAACACCGAAGCCTGATAGGAAAAACCACCCTGCATGGCCAGAACCCGGCCGGTTTGCGTATCCATAGCCATGAAGCCGCCCTGAATTTCGGGGATCTGGCGCAACGACCAGTATTTGAATTCCTGCGGTCGTTCCTCGCCCTTCTTCTTTTTGCTGCCCTTCACCGGGCCAAAGATTTTCTGGACATAGATCACATCGCCAATGGCCAACAGGTCCGACGGTTTTTTGGCCTTTTTGCCGGGCTTGCCATCTTCGCGCAGCGGCTTGGCCCATTTCATATCCTCGATCGGGATGCCGTGGCCGCCCTCGATTTCCGGCACATTCTCGATGCCGACGCGCGCCGCGCCCTTGGAAAGTTCCAGCACCACCGCCAGATACCAGCCGTCGATGTCACGCGGCTGGGTCAGGGCCGAAAGCGCCGCGCGCCAACTGGCCTCGTCCACCAGTTGTTCCGCAGTCAGCGTCGCCCGCGCACCGCGATAGATTTCACGGCTGCGATCATAACGCTCAAGACCACCACGCAATGCCGCTGCCGCCTCTTTTTGCAGGATCGGGTCCATTGTGGCGCGAATTTTCATGCCGCCGCCAAAGAATTCATCCGCCCCGAAGGTTGTCGATAACTGGCGGCGGATTTCATCGGTGAAATAATCCCGCGTTGGCAGGCTGACGCGGTAATCCTCGAAATCACCGCTTTGCACGGTCAGCAGATCAGCCGCTTGCGCCGCCTTGGTTTGTTCGGGCGTCAGATAGCCGTTCTGGCCCATTTCGCGCAGAACAAAATTGCGCCGGTTGATCGCGTCTTCCTTTTCGCGCACCGGATGGTATTTGGAGGGCGCTTTGGGCAGCACCGCCAGATAGGCGGCCTCTTGCGGGCTGAGATCTTCGAGCGTTTTGTTGAAATAGGTCTGGGCGGCGGCTGTCACCCCGTAAGAATTCTGCCCCAGAAAGATTTCATTCAGGTAAAGTTCAAGGATTTCATCCTTGTTCAGGGTTTTTTCCAGCCGCGAGGCCAGAATGATTTCCTTGACCTTGCGTTCCGCCGTGCGCCCGCCATCCAGCAGGAAGTTCTTCATCACCTGCTGGGTGATGGTCGAGGCCCCGCGCAGCCGCCCGCCCTGCGCCGCCGTCACCGCCGCCTTGATAATACCAAGCGGGTCATAGCCTTTATGGGTCCAGAAATTCTTGTCCTCGGCGGATACGAACGCGTTTTTGATGAGGTCGGGGATTTCCTCGATCGGGGTGAAAATCCGCCGCTCGCGGGCGAATTCATCCATCACCCGCCCCTCGCGCGAATAGACCGTCGACAGGGTGTTGGGCTCGTATTGGGCCAATTGCTCGTAATCCGGCAAATCCCGGCTATACATCCAGAAGATCGCGCCAAGACCCAAGGCCCCCATGACCATCGCCGTGGTCAGCCAGCTAAAAATTAACCCGAAAAACGACAGAATGGAACGCAGCAAGCTGGAATACCCCGATTGGTTGGTTTTGTTCACCTATACCGGCCACAACCGGTGGCGTCAAAAGCGCAAAGGCGTGATATTGGCTGAATATCGCCCAAATATTTGTGATCGCACCGGGATTGTGGCTGTGCGGCGAACAATAGGCAGGATTTGCACCGCAAGCGTGGGTTACTGGCGCAGCAGGCGGGCCTCGGCGGCGTCGGCAAGGCTCCATTTATCCAGGGCTGCGAGAATCCCCGATATCGCCTTTTTGCGCCACGCAGGATTGGACAGGTTGGACAGATCAAGCGGGTTGGACATGAAGCCGAACTCGACCAGAACCGATGGAATATCCGGGGCTTTCAGCACCGAAAACCCGGCCGACAGACGCGGCCGCGAGCGGATTTTGCCAACGCTTTGCGCAATCCCCGCCACCAGCGCCTCGGCCAGTTTTTCCGAGCGTGGCCGGGTTTCGATGCGGGCCAGATCCATCAGCACCGATACGATTTGATCGTCCTGTTCGGCCAGATCGACACCGGCCAGCAAATCGCTGCGCTCGTGGCTTGCAGCCAGCGCCGCCGCCGCCGCATCGGACGCCACATCGGACAGGGTATAGATGGTAGTGCCGGTGGCGGTGCCTGCCGCAAGTGCGTCGGCGTGCAGCGATATGAATATATCCGCCCCACCTTCACGGGCCCGGGTAATCCGGCCCTGAAGTGACAGAAATACATCCTCATCGCGTGTCAGGAACACCTCGTAATCGCCTGAAAGAATAAGCGTTTCCTTGAGTTCACGAGCAAGGTTCAGCATCAGATCGGCCTCGACCAATGCCTGATATTGCGCACCGGGATCAATGCCGCCATGGCCGGGATCAAGCGCGATAACGATCTTGCGTTCACCCATGGGCCGGGTTTTGGCCAAAGAGGTTTCCACCGGCTCGGGCAAGGCCCAGATATCGCCCGCAGCGCTTTCACTTTGCGCCCCGATTTCAGCCGTAAACGCAACCGCGCTTTGCGGTACAAGCCGGATGCGGATGGTTGCGCTCCCCGCGCTGGCACTGGTTTGCATCGACACTTCGGCCACCTTCAGCGGCAGCGCCATTTCCAGCACCAGCCGTGACCAGCCGGGGCGAAACAAACCAAAGCGGATATCCTTGATCTGGTTGGTGCGCACCAGAGCGTTGCGTTTCAGCGCGCCAAACCTGACCTCTTGGAAATCAATCACCAGACGGCGGGGCTTATCAAGCGTCATAACACGATAAGGCACGCCCTGGGTCAGCTTCAAAACGATGTCCACATCACCAGATTGGCGCGCCGTCACGCTTGAGCCGTCAAGCTCAAGGCGCGCCAACGCCTGCAATTGCTGGGCCGGTGCCGCAAAGGGGATCACCAGCACCAGACCGAATAATATCGCGATTAGTCCGCTCAACCGCATGTTTGCCTGCTTGTTTTTCTTCTGTACCACCATACATAACCCGCAACAGGAAAAACACCATTGTCATTGTCACGGGTTTGTCGTTATTGTCGCCCCACAGGACATCGGACGCAAAAAGCCGGTTTTCCTGCATTCAGTTTCGTTGCTCGGGTTACGCTTCAGGCAAATGCCAAAGAAAGCCGCTGACCAGACCAACAGGCCCATGATGGC
Organism: Alphaproteobacteria bacterium; assembly: GCA_013151535.1. Taxonomy (GTDB): domain Bacteria; phylum Pseudomonadota; class Alphaproteobacteria; order Rhodobacterales; family Rhodobacteraceae; genus UBA5972. The sequence continues at coordinate 5,053 of JAADIC010000296.1, forward strand.
CAACAGAGCTTGCCCGGCAGCCTTTCAAAATGTCGGGATTTAGAATTGGCGCGGCCACAAGGATCGTGTCGGAGAAAAACCGCGATGAAACGCGACGGCAATAGTATTACAGGAACGAAAGCGGCCATGGCCGTTGGTTTCCGCTCGCCTGCGTCTCAATCAGCCCAAATGAAACAATCCCACCTGAGCCGAGCGGCAAAATCGCCGCCCGCCCCCGGCGGATTGCATGAGAGAACATGTCAAAGAAAATGCTTATCGATGCCACCCACGCGGAAGAGACCCGCGTCGTGGTGGTTGACGGAAACAAGGTCGAGGAGTTCGATTTTGAATCCATTAACAAACGCCAGCTTGCCGGCAATATCTATCTAGCCAAAGTTACGCGGGTCGAACCGTCGTTGCAGGCGGCTTTTGTTGATTATGGCGGCAACCGCCACGGCTTTCTGGCCTTCAGCGAAATCCACCCGGATTATTACCAGATCCCGGTTGCGGATCGCGAAGCGCTGCTGGCCGAAGAGGCCGCCTACGCCAAACAACAGGCCGAAGACGAAGAGAAAAAGCCAAAATCGCGGGGCCGTCGGCGTGGACGCGGCAAATCCAAAGCCGCCAGCAATGCGGATGCGGTGGTCAGCGAAGAGGTTGCATCGACCGACATTCAGGGCATGGATGTGGTCGATGTTGAAGCCGAGGGCGATACAAACGAGCCGATCCTCGATTTTTCCAGCGCCGATGTAACCGCAACCGACACCAAAAAAGACGACGATGCGCCCGAGGCTGAAAACAGCGACAACGACGCACAAACCAGCGAATGGGCCGAAGAACAGGCCAAAGAGGCCGAAGAAGATGCGGCAGATGATGACACGGATGATGACACGGATTCGGGCGACGAAACCGATGAGGGCGACGAAGCGCTGGACGAAAACTCCGAAATCGAATCCGTGGCCCAGGAAGACGACGTCGAAGAAATCCGCCCACGGCGCAAACCCCGCCCGCGGCGTTACAAAATTCAGGAAGTCATCAAGGTTCGCCAGATCCTGCTGATTCAAGTCGTGAAAGAAGAGCGCGGCAACAAGGGTGCAGCCCTGACCACATACCTGAGCCTCGCCGGTCGTTACTGCGTTCTGATGCCCAACACCGCGCGCGGTGGCGGCATTTCGCGCAAGATCACCAACGCGCCGGACCGCAAGAAACTGAAAGAAATCGCCAATAATATCGAGGTGCCACAAGGTGCCGGGCTGATAATCCGCACCGCTGGTGCCAAGCGCACCAAGGCCGAGATCAAGCGCGATTACGATTACCTGCTGCGCCAATGGGAACAGGTGCGTGATCTGACCCTGAAATCCATCGCCCCCGCGCCGATTTACGAGGAAGGCAGCCTGATAAAACGCTCGATCCGCGATCTTTACAACCGCGAGATCGACGAGATTCTGATCGAGGGCGAAGGCGGCTATCGCATGGCCAAGGACTACATGAAAATGCTCATGCCGTCGCACGCCAAGAACGTGAAACATTACACCGATCCGCTGCCGCTGTTCGCGCGTTTTCAGGTCGAAAGCTATTTGTCCGGCATGTTCAACCCAACCGTGCAGCTCAAATCCGGCGGGTATATCGTGATTGGTGTGACCGAAGCACTGGTGGCGATTGACGTCAATTCGGGCCGTGCGACCAAAGAAAATTCGATCGAGGAAACCGCGACCAAGACCAATCTGGAAGCCGCCGAAGAAGTGGCGCGCCAATTGCGCCTGCGCGATTTGGCTGGGCTTATCGTGATTGATTTCATCGACATGGAAGACCGGCGCAACAACGCGGCAGTGGAAAAACGCATCAAGGACCGGCTGAAAACCGACCGCGCGCGCATTCAGGTTGGCCGGATTTCCGGCTTTGGGCTGATGGAAATGTCGCGGCAAAGATTGCGCCCCGGCATGATCGAAGCCACCACCGCGCCCTGCCCGCATTGCCACGGCACTGGCCTGACACGCTCCGACGACAGCCTCGCGCTGTCGATCCTGCGCGAGTTGGAAGAAGAAGGTGTGCGCCGCCGCTCGCGCGAGGTGCTGATTACCGCCCCGATTGCGATTGCCAATTACATGCTGAACCAGAAGCGCGAACATGTGGCGATGATCGAAGGGCGTTATGGCCTGTCGATCCGTATCGAGGCCAGCCCGACCCTGATAAGCCCGGAATACACCCTTGAGCGCTTCAGAACCGCGACCCGGGTGGTGCCCGAAGCCAGCGCCGATGTGGTGTCGATGGAAACATCGCTGGGGGATGCGCCCAAGGTCGAGCATGTTGATGAGGCCGAGGCCGAGGCCGAAGCCGCCCCAACACCGGAAGCCGGTGAAGACGGCGCGCCGAAGAAAAAGCGGCGTCGGCGTCGGCGTCGTGGCGGGCGTGGCCGCAATGGCGATCAGAACCGCGAAGACGGCGGCGAAGGTGAGAATCAGGCGGCGGAGGCGGCTTCTGAAGAGCCTGTAAATGCCGATGCGCCGGTTGAAGCACCGGTAAAAGCCGATGCGCCAGCGCCTGAACCCGATGCTGAGCCAGCAGTTGATACGGCGGTTGAAGCGGTGGTCGATACAGAAGTTGAACCGGAGGTTGAGGCGCAAGAAAAGCCGAAAAAACCGGCCCGTAAACGCACCACCAAACGCGCCAGCTCCAAAGCGAAAAAGGCCGAAGAGGCTGAGGAAAAACCCT